>NZ_JBKOOL010000005.1:67328-82469 GCF_046764065.1 Nocardia sp. NPDC002869 | reverse complement strand
CCTCCCCCGGGTGCCCGCCCGGCGGTCCCGCCCGAGCAACGCGCCGCGCCTCCCCCGGGTGCCCGCCCGGCGGTCCCCCCCGAGCAACGCGCCGCGCCACCCTCAGGTGGCCGCCCGGCCGTTACCCCCGAACCACGGCCCACCCCCCCGGGGCCCGCGCAGGCCGCCGTACCGCCGATGCCCGGTGGCCGCCGGCAGCCGCCCCCGGGCCGATCACCCATACCCGGTCCGGGCCGGCCGCCGGCGCTCGGTGCCCGCCCGCCGGGCCCGGGACGACCCGACGACGGGCGTCCTCCCCTGCGCCCCCGCCCCGATGGTGCCCCCGCCGCGGGCCCGTCCTCCGAACCGTTCCCCGCGCAACGGATGCGGCCGATGCAGCCACCGCCCGCCGGTGGCCCGCCACCGGGCCGCCCCGGGGCCCCGGGGCGGCCCCCCATGCCTCCCCAGGCCCGGCCGCAGGCACCGGACTCGCAGCCCCGGGTGCGCAACCGACCCGGGCCGCAGCAGTCGGCGCCGCGCCCGGGGCCCCCCTCCCAGCCGTTCCGCCAGGTGCCGCCGGGCCGGGAACCCGTACCGGCTTCCGCTGCCGCGGTTCCCGCGCACAATCGGCCGGGAACGGGCCGATTGCCCGCGGTCGCCGTCGCGGAGAAACCCGCCGCGGCCGCATCCCCGGAGAAGGCCGACAACAGTCAGGTCAAACTCCTGAAGGATTCCGGGTCGATCGCGATCGCCACCCTGATCAGCCGTATCACCGGTTTCGGTAAACAACTGCTGTTGCTGGCGGTGCTGGGCCCGGCCATCGCCAGCTCGTTCACCTCGGCCAGCCTCATTCCGAACATGATCGCCGAACTGGTGCTGGGTGCGGTGCTGACGGCAATCGTGGTCCCGACACTGGTCCGGGCCGAGCAGGAGGACCCCGACGGCGGCGCCGCCTTCATCCGGCGCCTGGTCACCGCGGCCTCGGTCATCCTCGGCACCGCGGCGCTGCTGGCCACCGCGGCCGCGCCGATTCTGGCCACCCATGTCTTCGTCTCGGCCGACGGGAAGGTCAACACCGCCCTCACCACGGCACTCACCTTCCTGCTGGTGCCGGCCGTGCTGTTCTACGGATTGTCCGCGTTGTTCACCGCCGTTCTCAACACCCGTGGCGCGTTCAAACCCGGCGCCTGGGCACCGGTACTGAACAATGTGGTGGTCCTGGTCGTACTGGGCCTGTACGCACTGACGCCGGGGGAGATCACCCTGGACCCGGTACGGATGAGCGACCCGAAACTGCTCGTGCTGGGTTGCGGCGTAACTCTCGGCGTCATCGTGCAGGCCGCCGGCCTGCTACCCGCGATCCGCCGCCAGGGCATCGACCTGCGCCCGCTGTGGGGGATGGACAACCGCCTCAAACAGTTCGGCACGATGGCGGCCGCCATCATCCTGTACGTGCTGATCAGCCAGATCGGCGGCATCTTCGCGAACAATATCTCCTCGCAGACCGACGAGGCGGGCCCGGCGATCTACCAGAACGCCTGGCTGCTGCTCCAGCTGCCCTACGGCGTCATCGGCGTCACCCTGCTCACCGCGATCATGCCCCGGCTGAGCCGCAACGCCGCCAACGACGACACCCCCGCGGTGGTCGACGATCTCTCGGCCGCCACCCGGCTGACCATGATCGCGCTGATCCCCATCGTCACCTTCCTGACGATCGCCGGTCCGCAGGTCGGCGACGCGCTGTTCGGCTACGCCCGGTTCGCCGAGGACGCCTCGCGGCTCGGTACCGCGGTGAGCTTCTCGGCGTTCACCCTGATCCCGTACTCGCTGGTGCTGATCCATCTGCGCGTGTTCTACGCCCGCGAACAGGCATGGACACCCACCTGGATCATCCTCGGAATCACCACGATCAAGATCCTGTTCTCGGCTTTGGCCCCGTTCATCGCCGACAGCAGTCAGCAGGTGGTGATCGTGCTCGGCGTCGCGACCGGCCTCGGCTTCACCACCGGCGCGGTGATCGGCGGCTACCTGCTGCACCGCAGCCTGGGCGATCTACGGATGGCCAATGTCGGGCGGACGGTCAGCCGGGTGCTGCTGGCCTCGCTGGCCGGCGGTGCGGTCATGCTCATCGCGGACCGGGTCATGGGCCTGGACCGGCTGACCGAATCACTCGGCGGCCCTGGTTCGTTCATCCGTGTGGGTATCACCGCGGTCGTCATGTTCGCGGTGGCGTTCGGGCTGATGCGCCTGGCCGGTATCCCCGAGGTCGTCGCGATCACGGTAGCCGTCTCGCGCCGCCTCGGCATCACCCCGCCGGCCCCCGAGATCGACCTCGGACCCGCCGAGGACGAATACGCCACCCGCATTATGCACCGGCCGGATCCGTACCTGGCGTACTCCGGCTTCGACTCGGCCATGGACGCGCAGAGCACCATGGTGCTGCCGGTGATCCGGCCGGACTCGGTTGAGCGCACCGGCGCGGGCCAGTTCCCGTACCCTGTTCGGCAGACGAGCACAAGAGGCAGGACCGCTGAAGTTGCGGCATACCAGGGCGAAGGAGGTCCGAGGGTGAGCGACGACGCGGTGGGCGAGCGCCCAGCCGCCGATTCTTCCTCGAATCCGGCGAGCGGTCGCCTGTCCACCGATGTTCCCCCGGAGCAGTCGGCACCGGGCGACCCGCACACCCAGCGCGGGGGCGGTGGACCGTCTGCGCACGATCCGGCGTACCCGGCGGCGCAGCGGGCGGAATCGGGGGCCTACCCCGACGACGACGAAACCGCGCGTTTCGCGGGTGGATCGGACGACGGATACGAACCGGAGGAACCCGGCGAACACCTGTCGGAAGAGCAGCTGCACCAGACCGGTGCGACGGTTTCGGCCACCGACCCGGTCTACGACACCGGCATGATCCCGGTTCCGCCGATGACCCGGTCCAGCCGGGTTCAGCGCGGGCCCGAGCTCATTCCCGGGGCCTCGGTCGCCGGTGGCCGTTACCGGCTGCTGGCCGGGCACGGTGGGGCGCGTGGGCTGCGGTTCTGGCAGGCACTCGATATCAAACTCGACCGTGAGGTCGCGCTGACCTTCGTCGACGCCGATCAGAAGGCCGCCGGTAATTCCGGCCAGGACGGTCCGCAGGCGATCCTGTCCCGGACCCTGCGGCTGGGCCGGATCAACTCGCCGGGCCTGGCCCGGGTGCTGGACGTGGTGCGCGGTAGTTCCGGCGGCATCGTGGTCGCCGAATGGACCCCGGGCCGTTCGCTGCGCGAGATGGCCGAGACCGTCCCGTCGCCGATCGGTGCCGCGCGCGCCATCCGCGTCCTCGCCTCGGCCACCGAAATGGCCCACCGTAGCGGCGGAGCACTGTCCATCGACCATCCGGACCGCATCCGCATCAGCGCGTCCGGCGATGCGGTGCTGGCCTTCCCCGGCACCCTGGGCGACGCGGACCCGCAGAGCGATGTCCGCGGTCTGGGCGCCATGCTGTATGCCCTCGTGACCGCCCGCTGGCCGCTGCGCCAGGGCGGAATGAGCGGTAACGCCGCGACGGTCGGCGGCCTGCAGCTGGCCGATTTCGGTCCCGACGGCACTCCGGTGGAACCCCGCCAGATCCGGCCCGAGGTCCCGTTCGAGATCTCCGCGGTGGCGGTACGGTCACTGGAACCCGACAAGGGCGTCCGGACCGCCGCCACCATCCAGCATGTGCTGGAGCAGGCGTCGGTGGTGGACCAGAAGACCGATTTCATTCCGGTGCTGAGACTCGGGCAGCGGGCCCCGGCCCCGGTCGACGAATCGCTGGCCGATCCGGAACTGCTCGCTGCCGAACGCGAGAAATCGCAGCGGATGATGTGGATCATGGTGGCCCTGGGCATACTCACCGCCCTGGTCGTCGGCATCGTCATCTGGTGGCTGGTCAGCGTTTTCGCCCCGGGCGACTCCAGCGAGCCGCTCAACGAGCAGAAGGTCATCGGTCTCACCACCAGCCGCGCGCCGGATGCCTCGGAGACGATGGCGGGTCCGTCGTCGGCACCCGCCGCGGCCGACGGAGTGCCGGTGCCGGCCAGCGGGGTGGTCGTGTTCTCCCCGGAGGGCACCCCCGACGATCCGTCCGGCGCCGCCGCCACCACGGACGGCAATCCGACGACCTCCTGGCGCACCGACCAGTACTTCCAGCAGTTCCCGGCACTGAAGAAGGGTGTCGGACTGCTGGCCACGCTGCCCAGCCCCGCGACGCTGACCAAGGTGTCGATCACCTCGTCCACCCCGGGAACCAATGTCGAGATCCGCACCTCGCCCACCGAGGCGGCCACCCTCGATCAGACCCAGCTCGTCGGCACGGCCGTCCTGGGCAATGGGGTGACCGAGGTTCCGATCCGGACCGATCAATCAGCGCGCTACGTCCTCATCTGGGTCACCGGACTGGGTAATTCGGGGGCGCAGTTCCAGAGTTCCATCGCCGAACTCGGGTTCGAAGCCGAACCCTGATCGGTGCGTTCCGGACGGCCCGCACGTGCACGCGCGTGGGCCGAGATCGGTTGCCGCCGAATCAATTGCCGGGATATGATCGCGATCCGCGCTCTCAGCAGGGAGCCCGGCGGGATCAAGGGGTTCGATTCCGCACGCTGCCCACCGCAGTGATTGTCGGTACCGGATCACCGGCTGTCGTCGCTGCCGTGAGCGCTGTCCAAGGGGTTGGCTATTGGCGTCCGAAGTGAACGCGGGGGGTCGTGCCGGGACACGAACCGCTGCGGTGGGAACAGGGGAATCCCAGCTGGATACGACAACCGATACAGATCTGCTGCGGGCCCACGCGAACGGTGCACCGCACGCTTTCGCCGAACTGATCCGCAGGCACAACGATCATCTGTGGCAGACCGCGGTACGCGTCTGCTACACCCCGGAGGACGCGGCCGACGCCCTGCAGGAGGCGCTACTGTCCGCACACCGCAACGCCGGGTCCTTCCGGGCGGAATCCGGGGTGCGCACCTGGCTGCACCGGATCGTGGTGAACGCCTGCCTGGACCGGATCCGCCGCAACCGCGCGCGGCCCACACTGCTCCTGGCGCCGGAGGTCTGGCCCGAGATCTCCGATAATTCCGACGATTACAGCCGGGTCGATATCTCGCTGGTGCTCGAACGCGCGCTTTTCCGGCTTCCACCGGACCAGCGGGCCGCGGTCGTCGCGGTGGACGTGGAAGGGTACAGCGTCGCGGACGCCGCGGAACTGCTCGGCGTTCCGGTGGGCACCGTCAAGAGCAGATGTGCGCGGGCCCGGCAGCGCCTGAAGACCGAACTGGATTCTCTGCACGTGGAGAGGAACCAGATGTAGGGCCCTCGCGTCAGTACCAGTGACACATTTTCCTCCCGAACGGTATGTACACCCGAGGGAGTACAGAAAACCGGCCGCAGGAATCGGTATCCGAGTCAAATGGACGCAGCAACATTGGAGGTGTGCAGGTCATGAGCCCCATTCCGCAACCTCCTTTCCCGGCGGAGTTGCTCGCCGATCTGCACGCCGGAAATATCGATCCGGAGCTCAGTGCTCGCCTGTGGCCCGCGGTACAGCGCGACCCGGACGCGAAACGCTATCTCGACTCGCTGGACGAGCTGCGCGGATCGCTGGCGGCCCTGGGCGCCGCCGAGCGGATCACCCGCCCGATCCCCGGTGATATCGCCGCCCGCCTGGACGCACTGGCCGAATCGCTGGGCCGGCCAGGAGGCGACTCCGGAACCGATACGGCATGGAACGGGCTCGCCGCACCACCGAACGATGCGCCACCGAATCCTGCCGGTATCCCACCACCGGCATTCGGCTCCGAGCCCCCACCGCCCGACCGGGCCGGTCCCGGAACAGCTTTCGAGCCCGCGGGCCGCACCGCGCCCATCTCTCTGGACGCCCGCCGCAGGCGGCGGCGTCTCGCGGCCGGGCTCGCCGCCGCGGCCGTGCTCGTGATCGCCATCGGGGCCACGTTCTTCTCCGTCGGTGGTTCGGACACCGACACTGCCCCCACTGCGGCCCCACCGCCCTCCGCGAGTACCGAACCGGGCCCCGGGCTCGATACGGCGGTGGCGCTGCGCGCGCTCGGCCGCAACGACGTCGGCGGTCGCCTCGCCGATCCCGCCGCACTCGCCGCCTGCGTAGCGGCCGCCGGGATAGATCGTCCGGTGCTGGGGTCGGCCGATATGGACTTCCACGGCCGCGAAGCGGTCCTCATCCTGGTCGGGGGCCGCAACGGAGCGCAGATCACCGCCCTGGTGGTCGGTCCCGGCTGCGGCCCCGGGAACCCCGATGTCCTCGCTGCCCCCACCGATATCGGCTAGGCATCGCCCCGCCTGCGCTGCGGCCGTACGAGGCCTGTGGTCGGCCCGCCGCCCGGCAGCACTCGCCTGCGCGGGGGAGCGGGAACAAAGCGCGTCTACCCTGTTGTTGACCGAATCGTCCCCGCTAGCTTTTCTGGAAGGGTCCCATGAGCACGCCAGTTCGCGACCTGATCATCGTCGGCTCCGGACCGGCCGGTTACACCGCCGCCGTGTACGCCGCCCGCGCCGAACTCCAGCCGCTGGTGTTCGAGGGCACCCAATTCGGCGGCGCGCTGATGACCACCACCGAGGTGGAGAACTTCCCCGGTTTCCGCGACGGCATCATGGGCCCCGACCTCATGGAACAGATGCGTGAGCAGGCCAAACACTTCGGCGCCGATATCCGCACCGAAGATGTGGACGCGATCGACCTGAGCGGTCCGGTGAAGAAGATCACCGTCGGCGACGATGTGTACGAAGCGCACGCGGTGATCCTCGCCATGGGTTCGGCCGCCCGCTACCTCGATGTCCCCGGCGAGCAGGATCTGCTCGGCCGCGGCGTGAGCGCGTGCGCCACCTGCGACGGCTTCTTCTTCAAGGGCCAGGACATCGTGGTGGTCGGCGGCGGCGACTCGGCGATGGAAGAGGCGATCTTCCTCACCAAGTTCGCCGCCAGTGTGACCGTAGTGCACCGGCGCGAAGAGTTCCGCGCCTCCCGCATCATGCTCGAACGCGCCAAGTCCAACGAGAAGATCCGCTTCCACCTCAACGCCGAAGTCGTCCGGGTACACGGCGAGACCAGCGTCACCTCACTGACCCTGCGTGACACCCGCACCGGCGAAACCTCCGAACTCGCCGCCACCGGCCTGTTCGTGGCCATCGGCCATGATCCGCGCAGCGAACTCGTCCGCGGCCAGGTCGATCTGAACGCCGAGGGATACGTGCAGGTCCGTGAGCCGGGCACCCAGACCACCGTCGAGGGCGTCTTCGCCGCCGGTGACCTGGTCGATCACACCTATATGCAGGCGATCACCGCCGCCGGCACAGGCTGCCGCGCCGCCATCGACGCCGAACGCTGGCTCGCCGAAAAGGGCGATATCACCAGCAATACGCTGCGGCACGCAGACCAGCCGGTCGACGTCGCCGTAGCGAACTGACCCGCGGGCGCGTCGCGCCTGGGAGATCAAGGAGAACATCCATGTCCGAAAGCACCAACACGGTCACCGTCACCGACAAGTCGTTCGCCGACGACGTGCTGCTGAGCGAGAAGCCGGTGCTGGTCGATTTCTGGGCCACCTGGTGCGGGCCGTGCAAGATGGTCGCCCCGGTGCTGGAGGAGATCGCGGGTTCGCACGGCGAAAAACTCACGGTGGCCAAACTGGACATCGACGCCAATCCCGAGACCGCCCGCGATTATCAGGTGATGAGCATCCCGACTATGATCCTTTTTGCCGGTGGCAAGCCGGTGAAACAGATCGTCGGAGCCAAGGGCAAGGCCGCTCTCCTGCGGGAACTCGAAGACGTGATCTGACGTCTCGAATACGCCAACAAGCGGCCGTGACGCGGCGACGCGCCGTAATATGCCCTGACCAAGATTGTCGAATTCCGGTCCGGGTCTGACAGAATCGACCACGCTCCGTCGTGCGAGGGTGTAGGCCGTCGCATGAGTGGGTACCCGGGATTGACGGAAGGAAGGGCCCTCACGCATGCACCGACTTCGTCACGGCGACACCGGTCCAGCCGTAGCAGAGGTTCGGAGCACCCTGGCAAGTCTGGGGTTCCTGCACGCGCACAACGGCGTGGACACCGATAGCGCGGGCGAATACTGGAAAGACACCGAAGCCACCTTCGACTACCAGCTCGATTCCGCGGTGCGTGCATTTCAGCAGCACCGCGGACTGCTGGTCGACGGTGTCGTCGGTCCGGCCACCTACCGGGCATTGAAAGAGGCGTCGTATCGTCTGGGCGCCCGCACGCTCATCTACCAGCTCTCCGCACCGCTCTACGGCGACGATGTGGCGACGCTGCAGCGCCGGCTGCAGGATCTCGGTTTCTATGTGCACCGGGTGGACGGGTTCTTCGGTCCGCACACCCACGAGGGATTGACCTCGTTCCAGCGCGAGATCGGCCTGTCGGCCGACGGTATCTGCGGCCCGGACACGCTGCGTTCGCTGGAACTGCTCGGTGCCCGGGTCACCGGCGGTAATCCGCACCGGATCGCCGAGGAGGAAGTGGTGCACCGGGCCGGGCCGCAGCTCACCGGTAAGCGCATCGTCATCGATCCGGGTATGGGTGGAGACGACCGCGGCCGGGCTGTGCCCACCGAGTTCGGGGACGTGTACGAATCGGAGGTCCTCTGGGATCTCGCCAGCCGACTGGAGGGCCGGATGGCGGCCACCGGGATGGAAACCTTCCTGTCCCGCCCGTGGGGGAGCAATCCAACCGATGTGGAGCGCGCGGAAACCTCCAACGCCTTCGACGCGGATCTGATGATCTCGCTGCGGTGCGCGTCCAATTCCAGCCCCATGGCCAACGGCGTCGCCGGGTTCTACTTCGGTAATTCGCACGGGTCGGTCTCTATGATCGGCCAGGTCCTGGCCGGGTTCATCCAGCGCGAGGTGGTGGCCCGTACCTCGCTGCAGGATTGCCGCACCCATCCGCGTACGTGGGATCTGCTGCGCCTGACCAAGATGCCGACCGTTCAGGTCGATCTCGGCTATGTCACCAATCAGTACGATGCCTCGGTGCTGGCCAGTCCCCGGATGCGCGATGTCATCGCGGAAGCGATCCTGATCTCGGTGAAACGCCTCTACCTGCTCGGGCAGGACGATCAGCCCACCGGCACATACACTTTCGCCGAACTGCTGGCCGAAGAGCTCGCCGCCGCCGACAGCGGATAGCGAAGTTCCCCGGCCGGCGGTTCTACAACGTGAGGACCCGGGTCGGTACGGTCATCGACGCGGCGGCCAGCAGCTGGTCGAGGGCGTGCTCGACATCTTCCTTCCAGTCGTGGTCGGTGTCGAGTTCGAGCCGCAACCGTGGGAAGCGGTGGTGTGGCGCCACCACCTCGAATCCGACCTCCTCGAGGAAGTCGGATTCGATCATGCAGTTCTGAGGGCTGCAGTCCAGGCTGGATCCGCGCGTGCCGCGATCGGGGGCGCCGATCCGTTCCATCAGGCGCATGGTTCCGGTGGGTCGGTCGGACAGGGCGGTGCTCGCCGGGATCCCGCGGATACCAAATGCTTCCAGTGCGCGCACACCTCGCCGGACCAGGTCGGTAACCACGCCCTGCACCAGGCGGTAGGCAATATCGCCGTCCAGGTCGGGGTACTCCGTACCGAGGGTGGTGAGCAGTACCGCGTCGGGGCTCACGGGGGAGGTGGGGAAGAGGCCGGAGCGCGGAACGACCCGGGGTGGCGCGTAGAGGGCGCAACCGACGGTCTTGTCATCGACGGTCGCCAATTGGCCGCAGGAACCCCATTCGAGCATGACCGTCGAGATCCAGGCTTCCTTCTCGAACACCGGATCGCTGAATCCGCACGAGTCCGCGGCCACCGCGGGATCCATTTCCCAGAACACACAGCGGCGGGCATGAGCCGGTAGCCGGCTGATGCTTTCCAGGGTTAGTCCTGTGACGCTGGTCGACACCGCTCTGCTCAGCCTCCAGCTATCCGACTCGTCTACGCTCACGCCGCATCATTGTTTTCTCGACAGCCAGAATATGCGATCAAGCGAACCCGCCTCATTTCGCGTCACCGTGATCTTCGATTGATTCCCGTAGCCGCGCCCTGACCCAACGACCAGCCACTGTCACAGTGACGTTTCAGCTCCGAGGGAGAGGTTGCGCGGACGACACGACGAAATTTCAGTTTTCGAGTGCCGACTGCATCATCAGCTCGACAATCCGTTCCAGATCGTCCACCGATCCGAACTCGACCACGATCTTGCCCTTCCGTTTACCGAGGCTCACCGAAACCTTGGTATCGAACGATGTCGATAGGCGGTCGGCCACATCCTGCAGTCCAGGAGAGTGGATCGGCGGCCGCTTCGGTGCCGGAGGTTTGGGCGGCTCCTCCTCCCGGTTCGCCAGCTTCACCGCTTCCTCGGTGGAACGCACCGAGAGCCCCTCGGCGACGATCCGGGCCGCAAGCACTTCCTGCGCATCGGCGCCACCCTCGAGACCGAGCAATGCGCGCGCATGCCCAGCAGAGAGCACACCGGCCGCGACCCGGCGCTGCACCGGAATCGGTAGTTTCAGCAGCCGGATCATATTGGTCACCACCGGCCTGGACCGGCCGAGCCGGGTTGCCAGCTCCTCCTGAGTGACCCCGAACTCTTCGAGCAGCTGCTGATAGGCCGCTGCCTCTTCGAGCGGGTTCAGTTGAACGCGGTGAATATTCTCCAGCAGCGCGTCCCGGAGCATGGCATCGTCGTTGGTCTCACGAACGATGGCCGGGATGGTTTCCAGACCGGCCTGCTGGCACGCCCGCCAGCGCCGCTCGCCCATGATGAGCTGATACCGGCCACTGCCCGATTCGATTTCCCGGACCACGATCGGCTGCATGAGCCCGAATTCCCGGACCGAGTGGACGAGTTCCTCGAGGGCCTCGTCGTCGAAATACTGACGCGGCTGCTTGGGATTCGCCTCGATCTTGTCCGGTGCTATCTCTCGATACACCGCGTCACCGGCCGAAGCCAGCTCCGGAACCTCCATGGGTTCCGGCACCTGATGAAGATAGGTGGATGCCGGTCGGGGCCCGGGATCCAGTCCGATCACCGCGTTGGCCGCCTCGGTCCCCAGACCCGCCGCGACCGGCGCCGGTCCCGTCGGAATCAATGCCGCCAGACCGCGTCCCAGCCCACCCTTTTTCGACTGACTCACCGGCCTACCCTTTCCCTTGCCCGCGTCCACAACCACGCCCGATCACACTCGATCCATTCACTCCGCGCCATCCGCCGCCGCCGCGTACTTCACCACACCGCGTGCGGCGAGTTCCCGGCCGGCATCCAGATAGCTCAAGGCACCGCGGGAGCCCGGATCGTAATCCAGAACCGTCATCCCGTACCCGGGCGCCTCGGAGACCTTGACACTGCGCGGAATCACCGAGCGCAGCACCACATCGCCGAAGTGGCTGCGCACCTCCTCGGCGACCTGGTCCGCCAGCTTGGTGCGTCCGTCGTACATCGTGAGCACCACAGTCGATACATGAAGGTCGGGGTTGAGATGCGACTGCACCAGGCCGATGTTCCGGATCAACTGACCCACACCTTCCAGCGCGTAGTACTCGCACTGGATCGGGATCAGCACCTCGCGCGCCGCGACCATCGCGTTGATGGTGAGCAGACCGAGCGAAGGGGGGCAATCGATCATGACGTAGTCGATGTCATAGCCGGCGATATTGGCTTCCTGGATGGCCCCCTTGAGCCGAGCTTCACGGGCCACCATGGAGACCAGTTCGATCTCGGCTCCGGCCAGATCGATCGTCGCCGGAATGCAGAGGAGATTATCGCTGTGCGGGCTCTGCTGGATCGCATCCTGAACCTTGATCTCACCGATCAGCAGTTCGTATGTGGACGGGATACCCGAGTGATGTTCGACCCCGAGCGCGGTACTGGCATTGCCCTGCGGATCCAGATCGATCACGAGCACCTTCATACCCTGGTGTGCCAGAGCTGCGGCCAGATTCACCGTCGTCGTGGTCTTACCCACTCCACCCTTTTGGTTGGCCACGGTGATGATGCGTTGCTCATGCGGTTTCGGCACTGTCACCTTTCCTGGATGCATTAGCTGGCTCGCGCGGTGCGCCTCGGCAGCAATCGGCGTCTCGGTGGGGGAGATGTGCCCATACGGCGTACTCCCCAAGGCTTCCGGGCCGATATTGCTGTTGTCCAGCATTCCCGGTACGCGTGATGTTTCCCGTGAAACATTCGCTGAACCGCTCGACATAGACCGCTCCTAACGCGAGAACTGCAAGTCACGTGGCCTGACGGACGCCGGCGCCGTGTCGTCGAAACAAGCCGTACTGGTTCGAATCATGCTCCACGACGACGACCTCGGCATCTGCGTGAGGACCGGACAGCTTCGCTGCGATACCTGACCACGCGAAGCTACCTCCTCCGACGCTGACGCTCAGTCGCCAGTCGACCGAGCGGAGCTTTCGCCGCTGCAACACCAAGATTCTTACGTGGCACCGACGCTCACGCCCGACGCTCAATAGCTTGCCAGCCGTAGGCGCGATAAGAAAGCTGAATCGCGGCGACGCGCCCACGACACGTATAATTTTCCGCATTTCGAGGCAAAACCAGGGTCGCCGACGAGTTGCATCGCAATGTTTCACGGGAAACATCGACCACGTGTCACATCCCTCGCGGGAAGCTCCGCGGGAACCTGGTTCCCGGGAACAGTCATCGACTCCTTTCACCAACCGCCCACGCAGCCTTCTACGTCACCATCTCCGGACTTGCGGGGGCGATCGAAAGGCTACGAATGACCCGTCTCGGCGGTCACCGCGTTGACTGAAATCTCCCCTGCAATCCCCAGTAGCCGACCTGGTTGTCACAGTGACGGTTCGCCGGGTAGGTGAAGCCCACACTCATGGTCAGCCCGCCGAGTGCGCAACTCGGTTCTCCGTGCCCCCTGATCGTCGACAACCAGGTATCGGGCGTCCGTCGACCACCTTTCCTCGACCACCGAGCGTTGTCCGCCCCGTGTTGTCCGCTCGACGTAGCTCGACCAGAGCAGCCGGACCGGCTTACTCCGTCCGGCATCAATTACGAGGTTGGTTCGTGCCGCGTACCCTCGACCAGCGGCACTCGCCAAGGCAGCGTTCGTCGACTCGGCCCGGCGCCCCGCGTGGCTGCGATCTCAGAGTTACCCGTATTACGCAGAGGCACCTGCCGCACCCTGCGCGCATCACTTGCGGCCGGCCGTACTTGACCAATGGCCCGCCCCGCCGACGACGAACCGCCACCCATCGGATACCCCACCCCGGCCCGATAGCGAAAGGGAAGTCACGAGCTGCCCGTCCGGTCGACCGTGTCTGCCGTACAGGCACGTCGCGCAGTGATTCCGGTGCGCCGATTCCGCCGAATCGGCGGCCGCGGACCGCTTCTCCCAGTCGCCGCCCGGCCGTACCCAGCCCAGGAACGCGCAGGCCGGCCCGGCGCCCTCGTGCAGGTACGGCTCCCACCAGGCCCTATCGCGCTGTCCGACGCGGTGTACGACCGACCCACACAGCACCACTTGCCTGGAGACACCACCCGCACCTTCGGACCACGAAGTCATATGGCCGGGAGGTACCGCGCCGTCAGCCTGCGTCACGACCTACCCAACACTCCGCGGCGACATCTCACCCGCGCCAACCACACCCCGAGCGTGGTGGATCGGATCGCCGAGCGTGGAGCGCCAGATTCTGGCAGCGCATCCGCCCGACCGGCGAATGCCCGGTAGGTACCCGTTCGGATTCACATCGACCCAACGGTTGAGCATGTTCCCCGCAGCATTCGTAACGGGTCGGAGACAAGCAGCCGATGTACCCCGGTCGACCACGGGATCGGCCCGCTCCGGCCGCTTCCACCGAACCCCAACCGGACCGGCCTGCCCCGCAGTTCAAAGGCGCATCGCACCGGTCTCGATCTGCTGCTGCGATTCCCGCTCAACGTGCACGCGAAGTTCACCGGCGCGCCCAGCGAACCGACCAGTGGCAGGGAACCAACCGCATCCAACCTGTCGACGCAAAGCGGCCGACTTCGATGCCGAGGCCTCGCCCACCACGCCGGCTTAGCGAGGCCGAGCCGAATGAAGAAGGTGCGCGTTCCGAACACAGCAACAGCGCGTCTTGAACGCGGCAGCAGGGCGTTCCCGAACGCGGACCAGTCCGCCGCGCGCACTGATCCGGATCGCGCTCCCGTGCCCATAGAACGCCGCCGGATGCGGAATCGACACCGCCGACAACGAAGCGACCCGATCGGGGTGACGGGCCGTTGCGGATCGGGTTCAGTGACGCGGCGCCCCCGGATCCGGCCGACCTGCAGCGGCCGGGGATCACCCATGAACTGGACTGTCTGTGGCGGCGCAGGCGGAGCGAGGCCTGCCGATCCAACTCGCCCGACCTCTCATCTCGCGTGCGGAGAAGCGGGCTACCACCGACCCATCGGATCATCACCGACGCGGAACTACTGGCCCTCGGACTCCTCCACGAAGCCGCTCCCGCCGGCATCGATCCCACTGCGCTCTGCTCCCAGGACCTCGGCACCCGGCGCGAGTCTTAACTCGCATGGTGCGACACGACGATCCCGCATGTTCGGGTGCAGGGAAGGTTCGCGCATCACCGGGGCACCCGTCGAATTCCGCCCACCGACTCTAAGCGGACGACTCCGCGGGACGGGAAGTCGCCAGCGCGCCGAACCAGCCGAGCCGGCAAACCAATCCGTTTCACGTGAAACCCGCCCGTGCGCCTTCGCCCGGGCCGGGCCACCCGGCTACTCGACCGACGGAAGATCCCGGCCGCTTGCCCCACATCGCGCGATCACAGAATCTGGGCCCCACACCACAGGCCGGCTTCAGCAGCTGGGCGATCACCGAACCTCAGGGGAGTGGAAGCGGGCCGGTAGGGGCCGCAGGAGAGACGGTCTGCAAATCCTTCGGCCCCGGCCGGGCAGTTCCCAGTATCCGCCTGCCGGTCGATCCGGGCCGCGGTCGATGATCAACCCACAACCACCCTACCGGGAACAGCGAGCGCGGCCCGCAGGACTCACATGTGCACCGAAGACTCCGCGACTCCGCGACTCCGCGACTCCGCGACTCCGCGACTCCGCGACTCCGCGACTCCGCGACTCCGCGACTCCGCGACTCCGCGACTCCGG
>NZ_JBKOOL010000005.1:0-67229 GCF_046764065.1 Nocardia sp. NPDC002869 | reverse complement strand
GACTCCGCGACTCCGCGACTCCGCGACTCCGCGACTCCGCGACTCCGCGACTCCGCGACTCCGCGACTCCGCGACTCCGCGACTCCGCGACTCCGGGACTCCGGGACTCCGGGACTCCGGGACTCCGGGACTCCGGGACTCCGGGACTCCGGGACTCCGGGACTCCGGGACTCCGGGACTCCGGGACGGAGGATGACCCAACCCCACGGCTGGCGGCAAGCGAATGTTTCACGGGAAACATTCGCCCGCTGCCGGAATCTTGGCGAGTCTGCTCCTACTTTCGGCCGGCCCGGCGCTCCGCCCGCACCGCGCGCTTGATCGATCTCTTCGGCGCGCGCTCCGAGCGGCGCAGCCGTTCCGCCGACAGGACCATGGTGGGGGTGGCGACTACTCCGGCGCCGCACTCCAGAACGGAGAAATTTCCGGCACCGGACCGCTCCACCGCGGCCCGGTCGCGTTCCAGCTCCTCGGCCACACTGGATCCTTTGAGGGCGAGCATACGACCGTGCTCCCGGAGCAGCGGAATCGACCATTCGGCCAGCCGGGCCAGGGGAGCGACCGCCCGGGAGGTGACCACATCCGCGCCGCCCGCCTCTTGAATGACACCGGACTGTTCGGCCCGGCCGCGCACCACAGTGATCGCCAAACCGGCTGCGTCTATGAATTCCTTCAAGAAGACGGTGCGGCGGAGTAGCGGTTCCACGAGGACGATGCGGAGGTCCGGCCGGGCCAACGCGAGAGGGATTCCCGGCAGACCCGCGCCGCTGCCGATATCGACCACGGATGCACCCTCGCCGATGAGTTCGCCGACAACTGCACAGTTGAGGATGTGCCGCTCCCATAGGCGCGGCACCTCCCGCGGTCCGATCAGTCCGCGCTCCACTCCGGCGGTAGCGAGTGCGGTCCAGTAGTCACGTGCCAACTCCAACCGAGCGCCGAAGACGATCTCCGCTTCGGCCGGCGGCAGCGATTCCGGTGGTCCGGCCTCCGAATCGCCGAGATCTGGTTTCACGTGAAACGCCCTTCCGTGTGGTCGTGTCGACTCGCCTGTCATGAATATTCTCTACCGGCCCTCAACCGTAGTTGTCGCGACGCAGCGACGAGGGAGATACATCGGAGACAGGTGAGGCCCGGGTCCACGGACCCGGGCCTCACCCGACCACTCGGCACCCGGCTGCTGCACGGGCCGCGGTCTCACTCCGGTACGACAACCACTCGACGGTTCGGCTCGACGCCTTCGCTTTCGCTTGCGACACCCTCGATCGAGGAGACCGCGTCATGCACGATCTTGCGCTCGAACGGAGTCATGGGGGCGAGCTCTTCGGGAGCGCCGGTCTGCAGAACACGCTGCGCTGCCGCGGCACCCAACGCACTCAGATCCGTACGACGCTTCGCACGCCAGCCCGCCACATCGAGCATGAGCCGACTGCGGATACCGGTCGACTGCTGCACCGCGAGCCGGGTGAGCTCTTGCAGCGCATCGAGCACCTCGCCGCTGTGGCCGACCAGTTTCGTCAGATCCTTGCCACCGTCGATACTCACCACCGCGCGGTCGCCTTCGACGTCGAGATCGATGTCGCCGTCGAAGTCGAGCACGTCGAGCAGCTGCTCGAGGTAATCGGCGGCGATCTCACCCTCTTCGATGAGCGCATCCTCGGCCTCGCTCACCGCGTCGTCGGACTCGGTCTCCACGACGGTCGTGGATACGGTGGCATCTCCACCTTCGGTCTCGAGAGTCATTTGTTTCCTTTATCTGCTCGCCGGATCCCGGCCTGCCCCGGCCGGGATCACGATCACAAGGGGACTGGGGGAGTAGCTCAGCGCCGGCGCTTCTGATTCGCCCGGCCTCGGTTACCCGGTCGCTTCTGACCGCTCGACCGCCGCTGGCCCGACTGTTTACCGCCCGACTTGGCGGTCGGCTTCGCCGCTGCCGAACCGTTCGTTTCCGCCTTGCCGGCCTCCGTCGAATCGGAATCCGTCTCACTGTCGGCTTTCACCGGTTTCTTCTTGGTGTCGACGGGTTTCGCGCCGGGCTTGGGCGCGTTCTCGGCCTGTTTCGCTGCTTTGGCCTGACGCTTGGCTTCCTCTTCCTTGGCCATCCGGCCGAAGACGAGGTGCTGCTGGCCATAGGTCCAGATGTTGTTGGAGACCCAGTAGAGCAGGATGGCGATCGGCAGGAAGGGACCACCGACGAGCACACCGAACGGGAACACCCACAGCGCCAGTTTGTTCATCAGGGCGGCCTGCGGGTTGGCCGCGGCCTCGGCGCTCTGGCGGGCCACCGAGGCCCGCGCATTGAAGTGGGTGGCGATCGCGGCGATGATCATCAGCGGGATGGCGACCACGGCGATGCCGACCTTGCTCGGGATGCCGCCGTAGTCGGCGAAGGCCAGCAGCTCGTCGGCCGGCGCGGTGATGAACGCCGAGATCGGCGCGCCGAAGATACGAGCGCTCAGGAAGGACTGCACATCGTCGGCGTTGAAGACATAGTTCGGCGTGTGGGCGTTGGTGTACGGGTCCATCCCGAGCTGACCGAATCCGTGACCGGTCCGGTTGAACGAGCGCAGCACATGGAACAGACCGAGGAACACCGGCACCTGGGCCAGGATCGGCAGGCAGCCCATGAGCGGGTTGAAGCCGTGGTCCTTCTGGAGCTTCTGCATCTCCAGCGCCATTTTCTGGCGGTCGTTCTTGTATTTCTTCTGCAGCTCTTTGATCTGCGGCTGCAGTTCCTGCATCTGCTTGGTGGTACGAACCTGTCTCACGAACGGCCTGTAGAGCACCAAACGCAGCGTGAAGACGAGGAACACCACGGACAGAGCCCAGGAAAGGCCGTTGTCCGCCCCGAAGGCGAAGCCGAAGATCCGGTGCCAGAACCAGAGGATCCAGGACACCGGATAGTAGATGAAATCGAGCACGGCTCTATGCACTCCCGTCGGTAGTGTCACCGATCACCGCGTGCGGTGATCCCTTACAAGCTTCGGTCCGCGGATCGTCGTGGTCGACGTTGCGCCGCCGCTCCGGTACGGGATCCCACCCACCAGGGTGCCAGGGGGCACATTTGGCCAGTCGCACGGCCGTCAGTCCGAGGCCGATCACCAGCCCTCGGGTGCGGAGTGCGGTCACCGCGTACTCACTACAGGTGGGGGTGAAGCGGCACACCGGCATGCGAGTGGGGGAGACGTAGGTCCGGTACAGCTCGATCGAGAAGATCAGAATATTCGCGGGCCACCGGCGGACGGTCGCCGCGTACGCACCCAGCGCGCTCATCGTGACGTACCCCGGCCGGCCGTCACGGCCGATAGGACACCGAGCTTGCGCAACCCGCTGCGTAGCTGGCGGCTCAGCTCGCCGCTGCCGGCGGTCGCGGCGCCGGGAAGTGCGCGGATCACGATATCCACCTCGGCGGGGATGTCGGCGGTCAGTTCTGCACAGATATGACGCAGGCGGCGGGCCGTGCGGTGTCGTACGACCGCGTTGCCCACCGCCTTGCTGACGATCAGCCCGAATCGCGGACCGCCGGAACGAACCGGCGCGTCACGCAATGCCGGGTCACCCTGATCGACCAGCACATGGACGACCAGATCGCGATTTCCCGTGCGCCTGCCGCGCCGTACCGTTCGGGAGAAATCGGCACGGTGGTGCAGCCGGTGCGGCTCAGGAAGCACCCGGACGCCCGAGGCTCGTTGAAGCCGCCGCTCCGGCGTAGCTACCGGCGGCGTGGGTTACGGGGTTCGGCGGACCCGGCATCGGACACCGAATTCGACGGGGAATCAGGCGGTGAGGGTGCCGCGGCCCTTACGGCGGCGCGCGGAAACGATAGCGCGGCCCGCACGGGTCCGCATCCGGAGACGGAAACCGTGGACGCGCGCCCGACGACGGTTGTTCGGCTGGAACGTCCGCTTGCCCTTGGCCACGGTCAACACTCCTCGAATTGGTGGGCGCCCTGCGGCACCCGAAGCTTTTCGGTGATTCTGGCGATGTCTACCCGGCGCCGCGGTCCTGGCGAACGGTCAGCACAGAACTGTCACCACGCCGGGGGGTGACTGTACGAGGGTACTTATCCAGTTCTACCGGGTCAAACTCGCCCCCGTCGTGGCGCTCCACGCGGGCACCCGGCGGTCCGGCCGCCCGGCCCGCGGTGGCGATGATCACCATGCGATCGTAGGGGCGCACAGGGGTGCAGGTGGTGCGCTCATCGCCGACCCGCACACTGCGCGGGACCGCGGGTGGTGGTCCGCTGAGATTGTCCCCATCTGTGGATAATTGTGTGGAAATACCCTGTGAATGGCATATTCGTAGGGCCGAAGGTGCCACGCCGCAGCCGGAAGATCGGGATTCCGGGCAGCGTCCCCGGGCACCGTATCCACGGGATACGGCAGATCGGTGGGGCGGACGTATGCGGTGTCACTGGGACGAACCAGTACAGTGGACGCACCGCGAGCCCCGGACGTCTGCGCCGAGCAACCGACTCCCGGGGAGGACACTGGATGGACGACGAGCAGAACGTACTGGCCACCGTGTGGCCGGAGGTGGTCGCGGAATTGACCACCGGTTCGCCCGACGGCGTTATCGGCGCGGTGACCCGAGCTCAGCAGGCGTGGCTCAAGCTGGTCAAACCGTTGATGGTCGTCCAGGGCTTCGCGCTGCTCTCGGTCCCTTCGTCGCTCGCTCAGGAAGCCATCGAACGTGACCTGCGCGAACCCATTCTCCGGTCGCTCGGCCGCCGGCTCGGGCCGCAGGTGGAAGGTCTCGGGGTCCGGATAGCCGCGCCCCTGCCCACCGGCGCCGACAACGGTCCGGCCCGGCACGCCCGGATGACCAGCCGGCCGGAGCCGGCCACCCGGCCCGACCATTTCGGCAACGGCCGTTCCCGGCCGGCCCCGGCCGCTTTTCCCACGACCGGACCGACCGAGTCCTCGTGGCCGGCCGAGACCCTGCGCGACCCCGAGGGCGGTGAGTACCCGGGCCGCGGATACCAGCCGGAACCCGGATTCCCGCACCCTGCGGAGGTCCCCGGTGAGCCGCGTTTTCCCGGCCGGGGCTTCTCCCACGAGGCCGAACTGCCGCTGACCGGCGAGTTGCCCCGCAACCCCCCACTGCCGCGCACCACCGATCCACTGCCGGGGGACGCGCCGCGCCGGCCCACTCTGCCCGAGCTACCGCACGGCGGAAGCTTTCCTTCCGATCCGGCGCTACCCCGCGACACCGAGGACCCGATACGGGATCCCTACCCGGCACCACGGTCCTACCCGCGCGAATACACCCCGCCCGCGGAATATCCGCGGGACACCGGATACGAGCGGGATCGGGAGTATCCGCCCGCGGAGTACCTCGACCCCTACGCGGGCAGCCGCGGCGATATCGCCGACCCGGTGACCAGCGGCCGGGAGCGCGGTGCGCCATCGGTCCGGGACGGCGGGCCCGATCTGGATCCGATCCTGCCATCCCGCCGTCCCGCCCGCCCCGCTCAGGAAACCCTGTTCGCGCCCGACCTCGCCCCCGGTGATCTCGCGCCGCGGGACGAGGTGCGCGATACCGATCGCGACAGTTTGCGCGAGAGTGTCCGCGACCCGGGGGTCGATCCGGAGCCCGACGTACACCTCGAGGACGAGAAGGTGGTGAACGTCCGGGACTCCTGGCCCACCTTTTTCGCGAAATCCTCGGGCGCCGGGGATACGGCGAAACCGTCGGCCAGCCTGAACGCGAAGTACACCTTCGAAACGTTCGTCATCGGCGCGTCCAATCGCTTCGCGCACGCCGCGGCCGTCGCCATCGCCGAAGCCCCTGCCCGCGCCTACAACCCGCTGTTCGTCTGGGGCGCCTCGGGGCTCGGCAAAACTCATCTGCTGCATGCCGCCGGCCACTACGCCCAGCGGCTCTTCCCCGGAATGCGGGTCAAATACGTCTCCACCGAGGAATTCACCAACGACTTCATCAACAGCCTGCGGGACGACCGGAAAGTGGCGTTCAAGCGCCGCTATCGCGAGACCGACATCCTGCTGGTCGACGATATCCAGTTCATCGAGGGCAAAGAGGGTATCCAGGAGGAGTTCTTCCACACCTTCAACACCCTGCACAATGCGAACAAGCAGATCGTGGTGTCCTCGGACCGGCCACCCAAACAGCTGGCCACGCTGGAGGAGCGCCTGCGCACCCGCTTCGAGTGGGGCCTGATCACCGATGTGCAGCCGCCCGAACTGGAAACGCGGATCGCCATTCTGCGCAAGAAGGCGCGCATGGATCGCCTCGATGTGCCACACGATGTCCTGGAACTCATCGCCAGCCGGGTGGAACGCAATATCCGCGAACTCGAGGGCGCGCTCATCCGGGTGACCGCTTTCGCGTCGTTGAACGGGCAACCGCTGGATCAATCGGTGGCCGAGGTGGTGCTGCGCGATCTCATGCCCGAATCACAGGATGTGGAGATCACCGCGTCCACGATCATGGGCGTCACGGCCGAGTACTTCAATACCTCGATGGACGAGCTCACCGGCCCGGGTAAGGCCCGGCCACTCGCCCAGGCCCGGCAGATCGCGATGTATCTTTGCCGGGAACTCACCGATCTGTCGTTGCCCAAGATCGGTCAGGCGTTCGGGCGCGACCATACGACGGTCATGTACGCCGAGAAGAAAGTCCGCAAGGAGATGTCGGAGCGCCGCCGGGTGTACGACCAGGTGCAGGAACTCACCGCACGGATCAAACAGCGCTCCCGCTGACCCTCGCGTACTCACCGCTGTCTGCAGCGGTTCGCACCGGGTTTCGATCGGGGGCGGCAGCTTCGCCCGGGCTGAGGTGATCTGTGCGCGCCAGGCGGCGGCCTCGTACGCATCGGCAGTCGACCGCACCGGATGCCGATGCGGAGAGCCGGGAGGACCAGGGACTCCGAGCGTGCAGCCGAACCGGCGTGCGGCCGACGTTCGGGAGAGGGGCAGGGATGTCGTCGTTCGCCGAACTACCGGCAACCGCGGCGTGGTCGCATCGGGACGCCCGGTCGGGCTTCGAGGTCGTCCACCTGCGGCAGGATGACGACGGTCATCACATGGACGGCTGCACCTCCGCTGTCGAGGACGGTCAGGCCTGGTTCGTGCGCTACGAGATCACGGTGGATTCGGACTGGGCGACCCGCGCCGCGCGCATCACCGGCCGGTCGCCGACCGGGTGGCATACGGTGCTGATCGAGTCGGACGGTGCCGGACGGTGGCTGATCGACGGTATGGCGGTGCCGAAGCTGGACGGCTGCCTCGACGTGGACCTGGAATCGTCGGCGATGACCAATATGCTGCCCGTGCACCGCCTCGGGCTACCCGTTGGTGGCAGCGCCGCGGTGCCCTCGGTCTACGTCCGCGCGCCCGATCTCTCCGTCGAACGCTTGGAACAGGTGTATCGGCGCACCGCCGACGACGGCAGCCGGCACTGCTACGAGTACTCCGCGCCCGCATTCGATTTCGCCTGCCGGTTGATCTACGACGTATCGGGCCTCGTGCTGAGCTATCCGGGCATCGCTACCCGCGTCGCCTGAGCAGCCGTTACCGCTTCGTATGGGTTGCCCTGGCCCCATTGCGCGCGATTTCCGTTTATCGCCGCTTTCGGATCGAGAGGGCCCACATCGAGGACCTCCGTTTCCGGTTCGTTGGGCCCACGTGCGGGCCGCGGCGGCCGGGTGGCCGGACTGTTCGACGCCTCGGTGTAGTAACCGAACCGCCCGCGGTGCCGGACCGCCCCGCGGGCCATCCGCCGACTTGGTCGCGAACGCCGGGCGGACGATCCGTGACGCCCTTGCGGCGAGCAACTCGCCGGAGCCGGAACTTCCGGCTCGCGCGCCGGAACCGGAAATTGTTCCGCCGCACTCCGCTTGGCGGACCGGACGGATCACCCGTTCTCCCGCGGGCCTGGCCGGATCCGAAGGTCGTCGGCGTGTCGGAAGCATCCACAGGTGTGTCGCTAACAGCCTGTGAAAGCTCTGAACTGGGAGTTTGTGATATCCACACCTGTGGATTCCCCAGGTTGTCCACCGGTCCGTCCACAGGATCGGAGCGGTGTTGGGGGCAACTTGTCCACATGCTGTTTATCCACAGTTTCCACAGGCGATTTCGTCCACAGCTACTGAACAGCGACGTTCCGGTCAGAGGGCTGGGGACAACCTGTGGATTCCTCGAGGATTCCTCGAGGAATCCACAGGTTGTCCACGGATTCATGCACAGTGTGCACAACTGGCCGGAATCTGGGGACCAAGTTGGGGACGAGCTGTGGACGCGGTGTGGACAACAAAACCTATCCACAACCGCCCTCGATTCATCCTCGAGTTATCCCCTGGCCATCCACAAGCAGACACGCGGTGTGACCTGGGGAAACCAGCGGAATCCACAGTTTCCACAGGGCCTATTACTACTCCTGTTCTTCATCTAGAAAATTTCTCTTCAAAACAGGTTGTGTGGACAAGTCTCGAGCGCACCGCACCACCGCGCAGAGCCTGAAGAAGACAAGGACAGCGAGGAAGACGCAGGGGAGGGCAGCGATCGCATCCACGAGCGGCTACCCCCTGCGGCACAGATCTGCCGATGCGTGCGGAGCCCGGCGAGCCCGAATCGCTCCCGACCCACCGCGGCGCTCGTCGCGCCCTGCACCCCCGCGTTCGCGTAACGGTCCGGCCCGCACCACACGCCCCATCCGAAGATCCGGAACCCCGTACTCACGAGCGATCGCACATCGAGCGGCCGGCAGCGCGTGCGCGACGTCCTTGTCACATCGGTGGCAAGAGCAGCCGACTCGCCACCGAGGGGAATTCGAGTTCCGACCGCCGCACCGGGAACCGGCTGCGAAGTTGTCCACACCGCTACCGTGGGACGACTGTGGATACGGCCACACCCACGGGTGCGCGCGACTATCGGCCACCCGGCGCCCCGACGATCCGCAGCGGCCGCATCCGCTGGTTCATCCACAGCTGTCCACAGCCGATCGGCCCAGGCAGGGGCGATACGACTCGATCCGCCCGCCCGGCCTGGCCGGGGCACCGCCCGACGACGTATCCTCCACTCGGAGGGGCAGCCGACCGCGTAGCTCGAAACGGGGTACGGTCTGATGTCGGCCGCTTGTGCCAGACTCCTGGGGCGGCCGGTCCGGATTTCCGGCCGCCGCATCGACCGCCGCGCCGGTGGCGGAGTCGGCGCAGCGGGATACACGGGGGCAGCACAGCCGTCGATCCACACTGAACGGGAGAGGACACCTCGGGCGATGGACCTTGCAGGCATGAAGTTTCGGGTCGCGCGTGAGGATTTCGCGGAGTCGGTCGCCTGGGTGGCGCGCAGTCTGCCGTCTCGCCCGCCGGTCCCGGTACTCGGCGGAGTCCTGCTGGTCGTGGACGAAGACGGCCTGACCGTCTCCGGGTTCGATTACGAGGTCTCCGCGCAGATGCGGGTCGCCGCCGAGGTCGCCGGTCCCGGGCGCGTCCTGGTCTCGGGCAAGCTGCTGGCCGATATCACCAAAGCGCTGTCCAACAAGCCGGTGGACGTTTCCGTGGACGGCACCCGCGTGCTGATCCAGTGCGGAAGCGCCAAGTTCTCGCTGCCGACCATGCCGGTGGAGGACTATCCCCAACTGCCGGAGGTGCCACAGTCGAGCGGGGAGCTGGCGGTCGAGGTGTTCGGTGAGGCGGTCGGCCAAGTGGCCGTCGCCGCCGGCCGCGACGACACGCTGCCCATGCTGACCGGTATCCGGGTCGAGATCGATGGGCCGCAGGTGGTCTTGGCGGCGACCGACCGGTTCCGGCTCGCGGTGCGGCACATCCAGTGGCAGCCCGCACGCACCGATATCGAGACCGCGGTGCTCATTCCCGCCCGCACCCTGTCCGAGGCTGCCAAGACGCTGGGTGCCTCCGATCGACCGGTGCAGCTGTCGCTGGGGTCCGGAGCGGGCGCAGACGGGCTGCTCGGCATCGTCAACGGTGGTCGGCGGACCACCACCCGCCTGCTGGATGCCGAATTCCCCAAGTTCCGGCAGTTGCTCCCCAAGGAGCACACCTCTATCGCGACGCTGGAGGTCGCCTCGCTCTCCGAGGCGATCAAGCGTGTCGCGCTCGTGGCCGAGCGCGGTGCCCAGGTGCGGCTGGAATTCTCCGCTGAAGGCCTGCTGCTGTCGGCGGGCGGTGACGACGCCGGCCGGGCCGAGGAATGGCTCACCGCCGATTTCCGGGGCGAACCGCTGACCATCGCCTTCAACCCCGGCTACCTGATCGATGGTTTGTCCGCGCTGCGTTCCGAGCGGGTCACCTTCGGGTTCACCACGCCCAGCCGCCCGGCTGTGCTGCTGCCCGCCCGTGAGGAGGAACCGGAGCCGCTCGATTCCGGTGCGTATCCGGCGCTGGCGAGCGACTACATCTACCTGTTGATGCCGGTCCGGCTCCCGGGCTGAGCGGGCGTGGGTTCGGTAACGACGAACCGGCGCACCTCCACCCGGTACCGCCGGTGCCGGTGTACCGTGCCTGCGGTGGCGGTCGGTAGCGATACCTCCGCAAACCAGCGCCGCGACCTGCGCTCTCCCCAGTTATCCACAGCTGTGGATAACTGGGCTGTCATTCCCCGGATGGTGTGAACAGGTGCATATCCGTGCTCTGACCTTGCGTGATTTTCGATCCTGGGAGCACGCTGAGATCGAGTTATCCACAGGCCCTACGGTTTTCCTGGGGGCGAACGGTAACGGTAAGACCAACCTGCTCGAAGCGCTGGGCTACCTGTCCACATTGGGGTCGCACCGGGTCTCCACCGACGCACCACTCGTCCGGGCCGGTGCCGAACGTGCCCGGATCGGCGCGAACGTGGTGCATCTGGGGCGCGAATTGCGGATCGACGTCGAACTCAACCGCGGCGCGGCCAACCGGGCACAGATCAACCGGTCCCCGGTACGCCGGCCGCGGGAGATCCTCGGCATTCTGCACACCGTGTTGTTCGCTCCCGAGGATCTGGCGCTGGTCCGGGGCGACCCGGGGGAGCGTCGTCGTTTTCTGGACGAGTTGTGCACTGCACGGCGCCCCGGCCTGGCCGGCGTACGCGCCGATTACGACCGGGTGCTGCGGCAGCGTTCGGCCCTGTTGAAAACGGCGGGCCGGTCCGCGCGGGCGGATCTCGGCACGCTGGACGTCTGGGACGGGCACCTGGCGGCTCACGCGTCGGTCCTGCTCGCGGAGCGGTTGCGCCTGGTCCACGAACTCCATCCACATCTGGCCCGCGCATACGCGGCTCTCGCGCCGGAGTCACGGCCGGCGGCGATCGGGTACCGCAGCGGCGCGCTGCCGGCCGCGCTGCTCGATCCCGGCCGGCCGCCCGAGCCCGGGGACCGGGCACTGCTGGAGGAGACCCTGCTGCGTGAACTCGCTACGTCGCGGGCGAAAGAGCTCGAGCGCGGTGTCTGCCTGGTCGGTCCGCATCGGGACGAGCTGGAGTTGATGCTCGGCGAAACCCCGGCCAAAGGTTTCGCCAGTCATGGGGAGTCCTGGTCGTTCGCGCTGGCGCTGCGGCTCGCGGCGTTCGAACTGCTCCGAGCGGACGGGGCCGAACCGGTCCTCTTGCTCGACGATGTCTTCGCCGAACTCGACCGGCGTCGCCGCACGGCACTGGCCACCGTGGCGGCGGCCGCCGAGCAGGTGCTGATCACCGCGGCTGTCCCCGAGGACGTGCCCGCCGAGCTGATCGGCGCGACGTTGCGGGTGACGACCACCGGGGATCCGGAGCATCGGATATCCGGTTTCGCGGCGGAGCGCCCGGTCGCCGGTGGTGACCCGCCCGCGGCGGTCGCCGGTGATTCGCCGGGATGAGGACACGCGCCCGCCGCCGTCTTGCATGCGCGCCGGGCCGTTCGTAGAGTGAGCCGGTACACCGGGCCGTTATCCCCCCGTCCGGTATCGGAATCCAGTTATACACAGCCTGTGGATAACTTATTCGACCAGGTCGTCGCACCGCACCCCGGACGACTGCCCGGTCCACTCGGTGGCACCCGGCACCGGCACCCGAAATAGCAGCCCTGAGCTGCGAGTTTCCCCGATGGAGCGGCCTTTGCGACGATCCTGGTGGTGCGGTGTCGAGCGGGGGTTCCCGGATGTGCACAGCTCGAGGAAAAACCGGTCGAACCTGGGGATAACTCGCACCGGTGAGTGGGAGCAGCGATGACCGACCAGCCCGGAACGCCCGGGGGCGCAACGCCTCCGACCGAACCGGAGTTGCGCGGGGTCGACCTGGCCCGCCGGGCGTTGGAGGAGGCTCGGGCGGCGGCGCGCGCCAGCGGTAAATCCGTCGGCCAGGGACGCTCTTCCCCGCGCCGCGGTCTCCGTTCCGGTGCTCGCCGCCGCAGCGGGTGGTCCGGTCCCCGTCCCGACGACCGCGATCCGCAGCCGCTGTCCAAGCTCGCCACCTCGATCGCGCGCAGTCGCGGCTGGTCCACCAAGGTCGCCGAGGGCACAGTGTTCGGGCACTGGTCGGGTGTGGTCGGGGAGGACATCGCCGCCCACGCGAAACCGGTCTCTCTCGAGAACGGGGTGTTGAGTGTCGCGGCCGAGTCCACGGCCTGGGCCACGCAGTTACGTCTGCTCCAGGCACAGTTGCTCGCGAAGATCAGCGCGGCGGTGGGGCCCGGGGTGGTGCGTTCACTGCGGATTTCCGGGCCGACGGCGCCGAGCTGGCGCAAAGGACAACGTCATATCCGGGGTCGCGGACCTCGCGATACCTACGGTTAGAAACCGGTTTCACGTGGAACGCGACCTCGCGGCTACCGCCCCCGCGCCTCAGTGAACTCTCAGGCCGAATCTGATGCTTCGAAACAGCTGCATCGCGAGGGGACCCGTGCCGGTCCGATTTCTCTCACCCAGGAAGCCGTCAGGGGTGTCGCAGGTGCACTGTAAGTTGGGCCGCGAAGTAGGATGGAACTGTAAATCAGCGGCGATACCCTCGGCGCGTTGCGTGCAGCCCTCTGATCGTTCCCGGGCCCACGTGCGCTGTCCCACCGCCGTCCCGGGGATCAGCAAGTAAGGAGAGCTACCGACCAGTGGCTGCCAAAGACTCCAAAGCATCAGGCTCGAGCGCATCGGAAAAGCAGGACTACGGTGCCTCCTCCATCAAGGTCCTGGAAGGCCTCGAGGCGGTGCGGATGCGCCCGGGCATGTACATCGGCTCCACGGGTGAGCGCGGTTTGCACCACCTGATCTGGGAGGTCGTGGACAACTCCGTCGACGAGGCGATGGCCGGCCACGCCACCAGGGTCGAGGTCACTCTCCTGGCCGACGGCGGTGTCCAGGTCGTCGACGACGGCCGTGGTATTCCCGTCGCCATGCACGCCCAGGGCATCCCGACCATCGAAGTCGTCATGACCCAACTGCACGCCGGCGGCAAGTTCGACTCCGATTCCTATGCCGTGTCCGGCGGTCTGCACGGTGTCGGTATCTCTGTGGTCAACGCGCTGTCCAGCCGGCTCGAAGCCGAGGTGGACACCGACGGTTACCACTGGAGCCAGACCTACAAGGACGCGGTCCCGGGTCAGCTGGTCCAGGGCGAGCCGACCGAGGCCACCGGAACCACCATCCGGTTCTGGGCCGATCCCGCGGTCTTCGAGACCACCACCTACAACTTCGAGACCGTATCGCGGCGCCTGCAGGAGATGGCCTTCCTCAACAAGGGCCTGACCATCGTCCTGACCGACGAGCGCGTCAGCGATACCGAGATCACCGACGAGGTGGTCAGCGACACCGCCGAAGCGCCCAAACACGACGACAACGGCGAGAAGCCCGCGGCCGAGCCCAAGGTGAAGACCCGTACCTACCACTACCCGGGCGGGCTGGAAGATTTCGTCCGGCACATCAACCGGACCAAGCAGCCGATCCACAACTCGGTCGTCTCGTTCAACGGCAAGGGTCCCGGGCACGAGCTCGAGATCGCGATGCAGTGGAATTCCGGCTACTCCGAGTCGGTGCACACCTTCGCCAACACCATCAACACCCATGAGGGCGGCACCCACGAAGAGGGCTTCCGCGCGGCACTGACCACGGTCGTCAACCGGTATGCCAAGGAGAAGAAACTCCTCAAGGAGAAGGACGGCAACCTCACCGGTGACGATATCCGCGAGGGCCTGGCCGCCATCGTCAGCGTCAAGGTGAGCGAGCCCCAGTTCGAAGGCCAGACCAAGACCAAACTCGGCAACACCGAGGTGAAGTCGTTCGTGCAGCGGTCCTGCAACGAGCATCTCGCGCACTGGTTCGAGGCCAACCCGGCGGATGCCAAGACCATCGTCAACAAGGCGGTGTCCTCGGCACAGGCCCGGGTCGCGGCGCGGAAGGCCCGCGAGCTGGTCCGGCGCAAGAGCGCGACCGATATCGGTGGCCTGCCGGGCAAGCTGGCCGACTGCCGGTCCAAGGACCCGAGCAAATCCGAGATCTACATCGTCGAGGGCGACTCGGCCGGCGGCTCGGCCAAATCCGGCCGGGACTCCATGTACCAGGCGATCCTGCCGCTGCGCGGAAAGATCATCAACGTCGAGAAGGCGCGTATCGACAAGGTCCTGAAGAACGCCGAGGTCCAGTCGATCATCACCGCTTTCGGCACCGGCATCCACGACGAATTCGATATCGCAAAACTGCGGTACCACAAGATCGTGCTGATGGCCGACGCCGATGTCGACGGCCAGCACATCTCGACGCTGCTGCTGACGCTGCTGTTCCGCTTCATGCGGCCGCTCATCGAGCACGGTCACGTGTTCCTCGCGCAGCCGCCCCTGTACAAGCTGAAGTGGCATCGGACCGAGCCCGAGTTCGCCTACTCCGATCGGGAGCGCGACGGTCTGCTCGAAGCCGGTCTGGCGGCCGGTAAGAAGATCAACAAGGACGACGGTATCCAGCGGTACAAGGGTCTCGGCGAGATGAACCCCAAGGAACTGTGGGAGACCACCATGGACCCCTCGGTCCGGGTGCTCCGTCAAGTGACGCTGGACGACGCGGCCGCCGCGGACGAACTGTTCAGTGTCCTGATGGGCGAGGATGTGGCGGCTCGCCGCAGCTTCATCACCCGTAACGCCAAGGACGTCCGCTTCCTCGACGTATAGGGCGGTCCGCCCGCAGCGCCCACGCGCGCGGTGACCCCCCGTATTTCGTCAGTACCTAGGAGATTGCATGACCGACACCACCCTGCCGCCGGAGAGCGCGGGCGACCGGATCGAGCCGGTCGATATCCAGCAGGAGATGCAGAACAGCTACATCGATTACGCGATGAGCGTGATCGTGGGCCGTGCGCTGCCCGAGGTCCGCGACGGCCTCAAGCCGGTGCACCGCCGGATCCTGTACGCGATGCACGACAACGGTTACCGGCCCGATCGCAGCTATGTGAAATCGGCGCGCCCGGTGGCCGACACCATGGGCAACTACCATCCGCACGGCGACTCGGCCATCTACGACACCCTGGTCCGCATGGCCCAGCCGTGGGCGATGCGGTACCCGCTGGTCGACGGCCAGGGCAACTTCGGCAGCCGGGGCAACGACGGCGCCGCCGCCATGCGGTACACCGAATGCCGGCTCACCCCGCTGGCCATGGAGTTGTTGCGGGAAATCGACCACGACACGGTCGATTTCATCCCCAACTACGACGGTAAGACCCAGGAACCGGTAGTTCTGCCCAGCCGGGTGCCGAACATGCTGATGAACGGCAGCAACGGCATCGCGGTCGGGATGGCGACCAATATCCCGCCGCACAATCTGAACGAGCTGGCCGCGGCGATCTACTGGATTCTCGACAACCACGAGGCCGACGAGGAAGCCGCCCTCGCCGCCTGTATGGAACGGGTGAAGGGCCCCGACTTCCCGACCTCCGGTCTGATCGTCGGGTCCCAGGGCATCCACGACGCCTACACCACCGGTCGCGGTTCCATCCGGATGCGCGGTGTGGTGGAAATCGAAGAAGATGTCCGCGGGCGCACCACGATCGTCATCACCGAACTGCCCTACCAGGTCAACACCGACAACTTCATCAACGCGATCGCCGAACAGGTCAAGGACGGCCGGATCGCGGGCGTCGCCGATATCCACGACGAATCGTCGGACCGCGTGGGTATGCGCATCGTCGTCACGGTCAAACGCGACGCGATCGCCAAGGTTGTACTGAACAACCTGTACAAGCACACCCAGCTGCAGACCAGCTTCGGTGCGAACATGCTCTCCATCGTCGAGGGCGTACCCCGCACCCTGCGGCTGGATCAGATGCTCCGGCTGTATGTGAACCATCAGCTGGAAGTCATCGTCCGGCGTACCCGCTACCTGCTCCGCAAGGCCGAAGAGCGGGCCCATATCCTGCGCGGTCTGGTCAAGGCGCTGGATCAGCTGGACGAGGTCATCGCATTGATCCGCCGGTCGGCCAATACCGAGACCGCGCGGACCGGCCTGATGGGACTGCTCGATATCGACGAGACCCAGGCCACCGCGATCCTGGATATGCAGTTGCGGCGCCTCTCGGCGCTGGAACGGCAGAAGATCGTCGACGAACTGGCCAAGCTCGAGGCCGAGATCGCCGATCTGAAGGACATTCTGGAGAAGCCGGAACGGCAGCGCGCGATCGTCAAGGACGAACTCGCCGAGATCGTGGAGCGCTACGGCGACGAGCGGCGGACCCAGATCATCTCCGCCGACGGCGATGTGGCCGACGAGGATCTGATCGCCCGTGAGGACGTGGTGGTCACCATTACCGAGACCGGGTACGCCAAGCGCACCAAGACCGATCTGTACCGCAGCCAGAAGCGCGGCGGCAAGGGTGTGCAGGGCGCGGGCCTGAAGCAGGACGATATCGTCCGGCACTTCTTCGTGACTTCGACCCACGACTGGTTGTTGTTCTTCACCAACAAGGGTCGCGTATACCGGGCCAAGGCATACGAATTGCCGGAGGCCAACCGCACCGCACGCGGGCAGCACGTAGCGAATCTGCTGGCCTTCCAGCCGGACGAGAAGATCGCCCAGGTCATCCGGATCAAGTCCTACGAGGACGCCGCCTACCTGGTGCTGGCCACGCAGAAGGGCCTGGTCAAGAAGTCGCGCCTGGTCGACTTCGACTCCAACCGCAGCGGCGGGATCGTCGCGGTGAACCTGCGCGACAACGACGAATTGGTCGGCGCCGTACTGTGTTCGGCCGAGGACGACCTGCTGCTGGTCTCGGCGCAGGGACAGTCGATCCGCTTCTCGGCCACCGACGAGGCGCTGCGCCCGATGGGACGCGCCACCTCCGGGGTGCAGGGTATGCGGTTCAATGCCGAGGATGCCCTACTGTCACTGAACGTGGTCCGCGACGGGACATACCTGCTGGTAGCGACCTCGGGCGGCTACGCCAAGCGAACCGCTATCGAGGAGTACACCGCGCAGGGACGTGGCGGAAAAGGTGTATTGACAATCCAGTACGACATCCGGCGTGGCACCCTGGTGGGAGCGCTCATCGTCGACGACGACGACGAGTTGTATGCCATCACCTCCAGTGGAGGGGTTATCCGTACTGCCGCCCGGCAGGTGCGCAAGGCCGGTAGGCAGACCAAGGGCGTGCGATTGATGAACCTCGCCGAGGGCGATACCTTGCTTGCGATCGCACGTAACGCCGACGAGCCCGAGCAGATCGACGGCGGCGGTTCTCCCGAGCAGTAATCCCATATCGGCGGCAAAGAACGGATCCGAGGATTCCCATTGACCACTCCGAAACAGCCGAGCGACGAGCGGCAGCAGACGAACGGCGTGACCGAGCGGGTCGCCCCGTCCCCGATTTCGCCGCGTCCGACTCAGCGGCCGGGCGAGGCCGCGGACCACGAGCAGGCAGGTGGACAGTCGGGCGGTAACCCGTCCGGCGGTTCGCCCGCTGCCGGCCCGCAGCCCGAAAAGCAGGAGCAGCAAGGCGAATTCGCGTCCGACTCGCGCAACGCCCCGGCGGACCGGAATTCCGGCCCGCAGGCCGGTGGCGGGCCGGGCGATCAGCAGGGCGGCGCGGGTAATCAGCAGGCCGGCAAGGGCCCCGAGGGGAACCGCTACCAGGAGGGCTGGTCGCAGTTGCCGCAGCGGGAACCGCAGTCGAACCTCTCACGGCCCGGCCATATGCCGGTGGGTGGCGCCCAGCGGTCGGTCGGCCTCCAGGGCGGCGGCCTGCAGAGCGGCGGCGGTTTGCAGGGCGGCGGCGGTTTGCAGGGTGGAGTCACCAATGCCCGCACCACCAGCGACCTGGCGGCCAAGGCGGCACGTAAGGAAGCGGCCATGGCCAAATCCGTTGGCCTGGACGGGCCGACGCGCAGTATCGCGCGTCCGGAGCTGGTGAAGGATATGCCGGATCTTTCCGAGATCCGGCATCCGCTACCCCCGGAACAGCCGCCCAATCAACCGCACAACCCGTACACACCGCCGGCCGCGCCTCCGCCCGCGCCGGCGGCGCCGCGCGGGCTGCCGCAGGCGGTGCTCGGCGGAGAACCGTTGCGCGCCACCGTCCAGGTGCGCCGGATCGATCCGTGGTCAACGCTGAAGATCACCCTGGTGATCAGCGTGGCCATGTTCTTCGTGTGGATGATCGCCGTCGCGCTGCTGTACATGGTGCTCGCGGGTATGGGCGTCTGGGAGCGGCTCAACAGCACCTTCACCGATATGGTGTCCCCGGACAGCGGATCGGTGGGGCTGATCGACGCGGGTACGGTCTTCGGCTACGCCGGGGTGATCGGGCTCATCAATGTCGTCCTGTTCACCGCACTGGCCACGGTCGGCACGTTCATCTACAACCAGTGCTGCGATATGGTCGGCGGGATTCAGGTCACGCTGGCCGACCCGGACTGAATTCGCACAAACCTGGAACGGCCGGCGCCCGCATCTGGGCACCGGCCGTTCCGCTTATTGGGCGAGCTTCTACTCCGATGCTCTGACCAGCTGTTTTGGTTGAAATCACGGTTTCCTGTAGTCTCTGTTCTCGGTCGTCGAACTACAGTTCTCGTGCGAAACTGATGTTCGGTGAACCCCGCGGGTCTATAGCTCAGGCGGTTAGAGCGCTTCGCTGATAACGAAGAGGTCGGAGGTTCAAGTCCTCCTAGACCCACACTTGTACGAGAACCCGGCCCTCGAACCTTTCAAGGTTCGGGGGCCGATTCGTTTCCGGGCCGCTCCCGGGATACCGTCCGGTCCGGAATTGAGCTGTTCCGGTGTCACAGGACTAGGCTCGAGAGCATGAAATACGTTCTCACCATCGGTCTTGTCGCTGCGGTTCTCATCGGTATCAGCAAGCTGCGCCAGCGTGACGACGCCGACCTGTGGCATGAGGTCACCACACGCTGACCCCGTCCCGGGCGACCGTCGCTGTTGTTGCCACCGGACCCGGTGACAACCGGGTCCGGTGTGATCACGGCCGGGCCAGCAGTTCGATGACCGAGTACACCTGTTCGGTGGTCGGCGTCGGCAGATTGTCCCGGCCGTGGATCAACCCGAGACCGATGTAGACCATCGCGCCCGCCCGGAGGCCGGCCTGCTTCTCGTCGAACCCCAGGTCCAGCATGGTCCGGTAGACCGTCTCGAACACCCGTTGGTCGAGGGTGCGTACCGCATCGGCCACCTTGGGATTGCTGCGTGACCATTCCCGCACCGTGGTCTCCACGATCCAGTGCCGGTAGTCGACGAGCATGGCGGCCATCTTCTCGATCCGTTCCTCCACCGGGATCTCCGCGAAGCCGCCCAGCTCCCGGATCTTCTCGCTCTGTACCGCGCTCCAGCGGTCGGCCATTGCCGCCATGAGCTGTTCGATATCGTCGAAATGCCAGTAGAAGCTGCCCTTGGTCACGCCGAGCTCCTGGCACAACCGCGGAATCCTGATCGCCGCGATGCCTTCGCGGGACAGCAGTTCGAGTGCGCCGTCGACCCAGTCGTCGTAGGACAGCCGAGCGGGCCGCCGGCGCCGGGTCTGTTGGGCGCGAGCCTTTTTCGATCGGGGTCGTGGTGGCGCCGTCCGGTCGCCGGCGGGATCGGGGTGCGAAGCCGTGGACGAACCCGCCGTCATCGGTTCGACAGGTCAGCGCTGAGTCTCATACTCCGATGGTAGGGGAGGGGGCCGACGGCCTCGACGTATTCGCCCATCACGACGGATTGCCGGTCGTGCGCGTGGCTGTGTCTCCGCCGGACGGAGACGCAACGGGCACCCGATGCCCGGCGGACTTCCGTTACTGGCAGGTCCGGGACAGTCCCGCGGTCAGGCGGGTCGAACGGGCTTTCCGGGCGGTGACCGGTTCGGCGCTGTTCCCGACCGACGAGCAGGCGCGGGCGCTGTGCGCGGATATGTTCACCGGCGACCCGGTCGCGGAACGGTTCGTCGCGGAGGTGATGCGCGGGGAGACCGGCCGGGAGCACGGCCGCCGGCTGCTGGACACCGCGCTGCGTGACGGTATCGGCGCGGTTCCCGACGCCCCCACCGCCATGCGCGAGCTGTTCGACGAGTTCGAGACGGTGCCCGACTGGGTCCGGCCGGAGCTGGTCGAACGCGGCGCCGCGTATGGCCGCGCTGGGGCACCGTGCTGTTCAGCTTCGCGGGTGCGGAGACATTGGAGATGTACACCGAATCCGCGGTCGCGACATCGCTTTCGCCGGCCGGTGGTTACGCCGGGGACAGCGCGCTGCGCCGCTTCCTGGAGACCTGCCGGTTCTGGATGGATGTCTCCCGGCCCGGAGCGCTGCTGAGTCCGGGCTCGCCGGGGCGGACCACCGCACTGAAGGTGCGGATCATGCACGTCTCGGTGCGTGCGGGCGTGCAGCGGCATCCGGAATGGGAGATCGAGCGGTGGGGGCTGCCGATCAGCCAGACCTACCAGTTGCTGACGCTGATCGACGGCAGCACGATCCCGGGCCTGGGACTCTGGGCGCTGGGCTACCAGACGACCCCCGCGGAGTTCCGGGCGCTCCTGCATTTCCAGAAGTACATGGGATTCCTCCTGGGTGTCCGGCTGACGTGGCACCCGGAGACCGTGGCCGACACGCTACGGGTGATGGCGATGACGATGGTCGCCTGGGCGTACGACTCCGGTGCGCAGGGCGCCGAACTCATCGAGTCCTATCCCGCGGCGTTCGCCCCCCGCCCGGAGCAGCGGGGCCCGGCCCGGCTGCGGGCGCACTACAACTATCGGATCAACTCGGCGTACTCGGCCCTTTACATGCTGCCCACCACCCGGCGCCGCTACCGGATGCCGGCGGCCTTCCCGTGGGTGCTCGTCCCCATCGCCAGAATCCCGCTGGTCACCGCCGTGGAATTCCTCCGCCGGGTGCCGCCGCTCGGCCGGGTGCACGAGCGGATCATGCTCTGGCACCGGGAGAACTGGTATCGCGAGCAGATGCGGGGCCGGAAAGCGGAGTTCGAGGCGACCGGTGCCCTGCGCCGCTGATCGCCGCCCCCCGGGTATCCTTGTTTGACGGTGTACGTGCCGGAACGCTAGTGTTTCGCAGGCGACTCGCGGCTCAGGCCGCACGGCTGCCCGGGGCCTTAGCTCAATTGGCAGAGCACTGCCTTTGCAAGGCAGGGGTTAGGGGTTCGATTCCCCTAGGCTCCACTTCCGGTGTTCAGCAGGCGACTGCGGCCAGATGGCCGCGGTGCCTGTCTCCCCATTCCTCGAGCGGGCGCAGCGCCTCTGCGAGTTCCTCTCCGAGCGGGGTCAGCGAGTATTCGACCCGCGGCGGCACCTCCGCGTACACCTCCCGCCGGACCACGCCGCCGGCCTCGAGCTGGCGCAGATTCTCGGTCAGCACTTTCTCGCTCACCCCCGTCAACGCCCGGCGGATCTGGCCGAACCGCTGCGGGCTCGTGTCCAGGACCCACATCAGGTGCAGTTTCCACTTGCCGCCGACCACATCGATGGCCAACGACATCCCGCACACTTGGTGATCCGCATCACTCACGCCGGCCACCTTCTCCTCCTGACCTCGTTACGGACCTGGCGGTAAGCAACCACATCCGCAGGTGCGTTCTTGTCCGACTCTACCCGCGTGACCAGCATCGGTATCGGCGCCGCAACCAGCTGAACCACAACCGAGAAGGACATCGAATGTCTCAGGAGAAGATCCGATCCGTCAGTGTCATCGGGCTGGGGCCGATGGGCCGGGCGATGGTGCGGGCATTCCTCGCCGCCGGTATCGAGGTCACCGTCTGGAATCGCAGCGGTGGCAAGGCCGAAGCGATGGTGGCCGAGGGCGCGAAACGTGCCGCGACCGTGGCCGAAGCGCTGGAAGCCAATGAGGTGACCGTGCTCAGCCTGACCCACTACGCGGCGATGTACGACGTACTCGGCCCGGTGGCCGGCAGTCTGTCCGGCAAGGTGATCGCCAATCTGTCCTCGGATTCACCCGAGAATGCGCGTAAGGGTGCCGCGTGGGTGCGTGAGCGGGGTGCCGAATTCCTTTCCGGCGGCTTCATGTCCGCGGGCGACAATATCGCGCACCCGGCCTCGTATGTGTTCTACAGCGGACCGCGGGAGGTCTTCGAAGCCCATGCCGAACTGCTGCGGCCGCTGAGCCCGCAGGAGTATCTCGGGGGGGACGACGGTCTGGCGCAGGTCTTCTATCAGGCGCTGCTGATCGTCTTCCATCCGTGGATGCTCGCCTTCGACCAGTCGCTCGCCGTGATCGACCGCTCCGGTGTCGATATCGACCAGTTCCTGCCGTATGCCGTGCGGTCCAGCGAGGCATACCCGTTCTTCATGACCGAGTACGCCGCGGCGGCGAAGGCCGGTGGCTGGGGCGATCTCGCTGCCTTCGAGATGATGGACGCCGGAGCACAGCACATCATCGACGCCAGTACCGAGGTCGGGGTGGGCGCCACCCTTTCCCGTGCGGCACAGGGGTTGTGGCGCCGCGCGCGGGGCGCGAGCGAGCGGGCCGGACGTCCGGTGCCCGTGTTCGAGATGATGCGTGGCGGCGACTCCGCCTAGGGTTGCTGCCGGGCTCGGCCTCCGCCGCTACCCGCGGGGGCCGGGCTGCGGTGCCGGATTCGCCAGCCGCGCCTTCTCGGTGATCTCGGCGGCGTACTCCATATGGTCCACGCCCGGAAGCTGTTCCAGGGTCAGGTTTTCGATATCCCAGCGCGGCCGGGCGTCGGCGATGAACCGGATGGCGTCTCGGACGAAGCGCTCGCCGGCCGGTTTACCGATATGTGCCGACGGGGTGTACAGGCGGAGCCAGCCCAGCAGATCGGCTGCCGTGCCGTCGATTCCGGTGGCCTCCACGGACTCGTCGGCCGTGGAGGTATCCGGGAGCAGCAGACTGGTCGGTGAGACGCCGAGCGCGACCGCCAACGCGATCAGATCGTCCACGTCCACCCGGCGCTCACCCCGTTCGATCCGGGACAGGCCGAGCACCGGGATCGGCCGGCCGATGGCCTCGAGCCTGCGCGCCAGATCGACATAGCCGAGGTTCATCCGGTTTCGATACCGCAGGACGTTCGCGCGCACAGTATCGCCCGTGGGGCCGAGCGGGTTCTTCTTGATCACCACCTGACCAGGGTGGTCTATCGAAATGATGCCGTCAAATATCGTTTCGATGGATCGATCGAGGGCGCGGTCCGCGGGCCCTCCGGGGTGAATTGATCAACCTGATGTCTATCAAAATGATTCTGTTGAATATCTTTTTGATAGAAGAATCGGTTCCTATCAACTCGAGCGGGTCGCCATCATGTAGGCCTGCGTGGTCCGCTCCCCGTCCTCGGCGCTACGGTCGAGTCGTAACTCGACGGTGAAACCCGATGCCGCGAGGGCACCGGCGAGCTCGTCGGTCGAGATGCGATGGAAGTCCAGCGATATGGCGTGGCCGTAGCCCTCGTCCAGATGCAGGATGTCGGTACCTGATTGGAAGGCCAGCAGCAGTTTGCCGCCGGGACGCAGTACCCGCCGGAACTCGGCGAGCACACCGCCGCGTTCGGCCGCCGGGATGTGGATGAGGGAATACCAGGCCACCACGCCGGCCCGCGAGCCGTCGGGGATATCGAGCGCGGTCATGGATCCCACCTCGAAATCGATCTCCGGATGGGTGTTCCGCGCCAGTTCCACCATCGCCGGGGACAGGTCGATTCCGTGTACCCGGATCCCTTGCGCCGCCAGATGACCGGCGATCCGGCCCGGGCCGCATCCGATGTCGGCGACCGGACCCGAATCACCGACCGACTCGGCGAACGCGGCCAGTACCGCTCGATCCCAGAACCGCCTGTCCATTTCACCGGCCGCATGCTCGGCGTAGGCGGTGGCGATCGCGTCGTAACCGGCGCGGGTACGAGAGAGAAAACAGGATTCGGTCACCGGAAAGACAGTAGTGTCCCGGGCAGAACCCGACAGCGGTCGTGACGTTCGCGGTGCCGGGGCGTAGCTTTGGTGGTGTCGACCCTGCACAGACGAGGGAGAAGACCTGGTAATGCCTGCTACGGATTTCAGCGGGCCCGGGATCGACGGATCGGACTGGAGACGCGGGCGGGTCTTCTGGTTCGACTCGGAGAAGGGCTTCGGCTACATCAAACCCGACGACGGAACCGATCAGGTGTTCGTCGAGTATCGGTGCATAGAGACCGACGGCTACCGCACCCTGCACGCGGGCCAGCCGGTGCTGTTCGTCAGCACTGCCCGGCCCCGCGGACATGAGGCGGTGACGGTCCGGCCGGAGGCCGGCGCCGGGCTACCCGATACCGCCCCGGGCGGCGGGCAGAGCCGGCGTTAGCGCCGGAATCAGCTCCTCCTCGTCCCGGCGAAGTGCATCGACCCGGAGTACAGCCCCGGATCCGTGGGATCCGGGGCCGTGGGCACCCCAGGCTTCAGAGCGGCCGCACGTCGATGACCTTGCGCAACCGCGCCTTGTCGCGTTCGAGCCTGCGGGCCTCGTAGGCGATGGGGAAGTACCGCAGCCGTTCCGGCAGCAGCGGCACCAGCCGGGCGAGGAACCAGCCGAGGATCCGCAATTTGCGCTCGTCGGATTCGCTCCAGGTGAGACCGAGTTTGTGGCGGGCCGCTTCCGGCGTGGTGCCCACGGTGACGAAGTACTGCATCCGGCCGAACGGACCGGTCAGCACCCGCCACACCGGGTGCAGCGCCCCCGGCAGCTGAGTGGGCGGGGCGATGGTCCGGATGACCTTCAGGTAGTCCTTCGAGGTCTGGGTGGCCTTCAGATGGTTCTCGACCTGGTCGGCGAAGAATTTCTCGAACTCGGCGTAGGTCGCCGGCAGTTCCTTGGGCGGTACCGAGAAGTTACGCATCAGCTGCAGGGCTTCGCGGTAGTAATCCTCTTTCTCCGCCGCGGTGAGCGGACGTTTCGAGAAGTACTTCGCGTTCTCGGAGAAGGCGAAAGTGCCGGTGTGCAATACCCAGGCCCACGGGCCGCTGGACAGCGCGGTGTGCCGGACACCCTTGGCGTCGGTGGTGTTGAGGGTGGCGTGCATCTTGCGTAGCCGGTCGGTCTCGCCCAGCGATTCCTCGCCGCCGTAGGTCCACATCATCACCGCCGAGAGGCTGCGCACCGCGCGGCCGATCGGGTCGCTACGGAAAGTGGAGTGGGCATCGACCACCGCGGAGATGGTGGGTTCCATGGTCTGCAGGAGGAAGGCCGAGCCCGCGGTGAGGGAGAAGGTGATCAGGCCGGTCTCCTCCCAGGTCCGGCTACCGGGACCGAAGGGGCGGCGCTCCACCGGAGCGTGCGTGTCGGTGGCTGCGACGGACGCGGTCATGCGGATCTCCCTTGATCTACTGCATCGATCTGATGAGACGATGATACTGCAGACCTCTCATCATTGCGTCGAAAGAGTCGCGCGGCATCCCGATCGGGGGGCGGGGGGTTGGCTTCGGCAGCTGTGCGCGACCGGTGTTCGCGGAGCGGAACGCGGTACCCGAAGAAGGAAGAGTCGGGTCGGGTTGCCGGTGACGACAGGACCCGGATATGAGAGCGGGCCTCGGCGAAGGGGGGGAGTTAGCCGAGGCCCGCGTAAGGTCGGCCCGGGGGGGAGGGGCCGACGGAACCGATCCTACGCGATATCGCGAAAATGCGCCTACAAGGGCCCGAGAGTTTCGAACTTTTTTCGGTGCAGATCACAGTGTCGGGCGGGGGTCGGTGCCCTACGGAGGAGAGCGTCCGGAACTGTTGCAGCCCAAGGGAATCGGCCTCCTGGACCGGTGTATTCCGCGCAGTGGAACATGGGGGATACGGGGGCTCCCCGAGCGCTGCCCGGGCCGAGTTGTCGGACCCCGCTGTCACTATGCCGTTGTGCACTGTGAGCGTGCGCACGGCCACCTCGACTGTCGTGCTCCGGAGCGGGATCGAGTAACCGCAGAAACCGAATCGAGTAGGGCGCTGCGCGGGATCTCGCGACCCGGAGCGGTGAATACGGGCGCGGTCGCATGCCGTCTCGACTACCCCGGGCGCGGCCGGTCCGGGACGCGAACCTGCGCAGGGCGGGGAGGGGGCCGGAGGACCGGATAAATCGGATGAAAACGTCGGTGGCCGCGACGATACTGCACTGTATCGGCCGGCGGCCGAAGCGCCTGAGGTCGGTGGCCCGCCGCCGGCGATATACGACTCGTCCTTGTCGATCACTCAGTTCAGGAGAATCATGCCCGACGCAATAGTCGCCGAGGGTCTCGTCAAACACTACGGCCGCCGGGTGCGCGCACTCGACGGCCTCGACCTGACTGTGCCCGAAGGCACGGTCACCGCGCTGCTGGGACCCAACGGGGCCGGTAAGACCACCACCGTACGAGTGCTCACCACTCTGCTGGTGCCCGACGCCGGCCGGGCGACCGTCGCCGGGATCGATGTACTCGCCCGGCCGCGTGCCCTGCGCTCGCGCATCGGGGCCTCGGGACAGTACGCGGCGGTCGACGAATATCTGACCGGTTTCGAGAACCTGGAAATGGTCGGGCGGCTGTACCACATGGGCACGCGGCGCAGTAAGGAACGCGCGCGCGAGCTACTGGAGAGGTTCCGTCTCAGCGATGCCGCCGACCGCCCGGTCCGCGGCTATTCCGGTGGTATGCGGCGCCGGCTGGACCTGGCCGGGGCGCTGGTGGCCAACCCGCCGGTGCTGTTCCTCGACGAACCCACCACGGGTCTGGACCCGCGGGCTCGGCTGGACCTCTGGGATGTCATCGAGGAACTCGTTGCCGGCGGTACCACCCTGCTGCTGACGACCCAGTACATGGAAGAGGCCGACCGCCTCGCGGATGCCATTGCGGTCATCGACCGGGGCCAGGTGATCGCCCGCGGCACCGCCGACGAATTGAAGAGCATGGTCGGAGGCGACCGGATCGAGTTGACCGTCGATCACGCCGACAATCTGGCCGTGGCCCGGCGAGTGCTCGCGCCGCTGGCCGACGGCGATATCCATGTCGAACCCGGGCTGCGCCGGTTGGTGGTGCCGGTCAGCGACGGATCACAGGCGCTGGTCGCCGCCATCGGAAAGCTGAGCGACGAGGGTGTGAAAATCCAGGACGTCGGGTTGCGCCGGCCCTCGCTCGACGATGTGTTCCTCACGCTCACCGGGCACGAGGCCGAGGAAACGGCCGATGATGCCGGCGATTACGAGGGCGGAAAGGCCGGTGGCGACGGCCGTCCCGGGGCGGCCCCCGAAGTCGACGGATCCGAGGGATCCGGTCCGTCGCGGGAAGTGGAAGCAATCGAGGCGATGGAAGGTAGAAGCAGATGACCGCGCTGGCGACCGTCGGCGATATCGACGAGAACCCCACCTTGGTCGAGCGGCTGTCCATGGTGGTCAGCGACAGTCTGACCGTTACCAAGCGCAATGTGATCAAGATAAAGCGAGTGCCCGACGTGCTGATCTTCAGCACTCTCTCGCCGATCATGTTCGTCCTGCTGTTCGCCTATATCTTCGGTACCGCTATCAAGGTTCCCGGTATGGAGGGCGGTTACCGCGAATTCCTGATCGCGGGCATTTTCGTGCAGACAGTGGTGTTCGGCTCCACGTTCACCGGGCTCAGCCTTGCCGAGGATATGCAGAAGGGCATCATCGACCGGTTCCGCTCGCTGCCCATGGCCCCGTCCTCGGTGCTGATCGGGCGCACGGTCAGCGATGTGGTGATCAATGTGGTGAGCCTGGTGGTCATGTCACTGACCGGCCTGGTGGTCGGCTGGCGGATCCGCGGGTCGGTCCTGGACGCTGTCCTGGCCTACGTCCTGCTGCTGCTGTTCGCCTACGCGATCTCCTGGATCATGGCCGTGGTCGGCCTGATCGTGCGTACGCCCGAGGTGTTCAACAACGCCAGTTTCATGGTGATCTTCCCGCTCACCTTCCTGGCCAACACCTTCGTGCCGATGGACGAACTGCCGACACCGCTGCGCGTTTTCGCCGAATGGAATCCGGTATCGGCGCTCACCCAGGCGTCCCGGGAACTGTTCGGCAATGCCGCCCCGCTCACCGCGGAATCCACCGCGTGGTCGATGCGGCACCCGGTGGCGACCACCCTGATCTGGGTGGTCATCATCCTGGCCGTCTTCGTACCGCTGGCACTGCGGCAGTACCGCAAGACCGTCAGCCGCTGAGAGCCGGTCAGTCCGCGGTGGCTTCGGGATCGACCGAGGCCACCGCGGCGCCGTGACGCGTATAGCCGATCCGGGGCGGCGCCGGGGCCGGTTCGGGTGGTTGCGGGCGCTTGCTGCGCACCAGCCACGCGGTACCGCCCGCCGCCGCCACCGCGGCGGCCGCCAGCAACCGATAGCGCGAACGACTGGATGGACGCAGTGGCCTCGAGCTCATGGCTCAACTCTGGCACAGCCCGGCGGATAACGCAGACCGGCAGGTCAGGGCATCGCCGCCGACCGCGGGCGCGGAACCGGCGAGCTACGGACCGCGGCCTCGCATGGCACGATGGGCTGGTGAGTACGACACGCCCGGCCAGGTGGCGAGCGCGCCGCGATACAGCTCCGGGAACGAAGCGGAGGCCGTGGTGAATCCCCAGCAGCCCTCGACGCCGGCTCAGGTGTGTGTCCGGCACGCCGACCGCCCGACCGGTCTGTCCTGTACCCGCTGCGGACGTCCGGCGTGCCCGGAATGCCTGCGTCCCGCCTCGGTCGGCCAGCACTGTGTCGATTGTGTGCGGGCCGACCAGCGCAGCACACCGCAGGTGCGGACCGTATCGGGTTCGGCCGCGGCCCGCAGTTCGGTCCCGTTCGTCACTAACACCCTGATCGCGCTCAATATCCTGGTCTACGTCGTGACCGCGGCGCAGTCGCGCAGCGTGATGGAGAACGAGCGCGGATCGGCGCTGTTCGTGGATTGGGTCATGTACCCACCCGCCGTGGCCGGCGGCGACTGGTTCCGTGTGATCGGTTCCGGGTTCCTGCACTACGGGCTGATCCATCTGCTGCTGAACATGTTCGCGCTGTATATCGTCGGCCGCGATATCGAACTGGTGCTGGGCAGGGCCCGCTACCTGGCCGTATATCTCATCTCGCTGCTCGGCGGATCGGCCGCGGTGATGCTGCTGGCCCAGGACAGTCTCACGGCGGGAGCCTCGGGCGCGGTGTACGGCTTGTTCGGCGCGATCACGGTCGTGCTGATCCGGTTGCGGCAGAACCCGAACAATATGTTGATCCTGATCGCGATCAACGTGTTCATCAGCTTCTCCCTACCCGGTATCTCGCTGTGGGGTCACCTGGGCGGTCTGGCCGCGGGCACCCTGGCGACGCTCGGCATCATGTTCCTGCCCGCGTGGGTGCGGGTTCGGACGCCGGAGCGTGCCCGGCTGGTCGGGGTGCTCGCGCCGGCGGCCCTGGCGGTGGTGGCCGTGGCGGTGATAGTGCTCGCGGCGGTTTCGCTGCGCTGAGCCGGGCGTACCGCGTTGAGGCTCCGGCGTGTGGGCCTGGCGGGCCCCGGCATGTTCAACGTGAAACATTCGGACGCGCGCAGCGCGCGACCAGACCACGAGGTGACCCGCCGGGGCACTCAGCGCGCGGCGTCGCCGCGCAACCGCAGTTCTGTCCGCACCGCCGCGTAGACATCCTCGGGGCTCGTGCCCAGATCCCAGCGGCCGAAGATCAGTAGCCGCTCGGATCCCAGATGGTCCACATCGATCTCCAGCATCGGCGATTTCCGGCCCAGTCGGCGGTAGCCGACCACTCGCGCCCGCAGGATCTGGTCACGGGTGTATTCGGTGACGCCGGTGAGTGTGCGCAGCACCAGCCGCGGATTCTCGCCCGGCACCACCGAGAGCCGTGGTCGCTGCCGCATTCCGAGCGCGGCGACTCCCAGCAGTACCAGCGCGGCCACCCCGAGCAAGAATTTTCCGGGCAGCTCGGTCGTCAGTACCGCCGCGACCGCGAGGACCACCCCGCCGCCGGCCGTCGCGATCAACGCGGGCAGGGGCGTCGTCCAGGCGAGACGGGGTTCGGTGCGCTCGGGCTGCACGCGGGTGTACCTCCATCTGAGGTCGAGGGTTATCCACAGAGTTATCCACAGGTGTGCATTAATTACACCGGTGTAACCCCGGGCGAGGCGCCGCTAACGCCAGCGCATCGTCATGATCAGACCCACCACCATCAGCCCGAACCCGATCAGGAAGTTCCAGGCATTGAGGTTGCTCATCCAGCTGATCTGATCGGCAGCGAGGTAGTAGACCAGCAGCCAGACCAGGCCCGCGAGCATGAAGCCCAGCATGATGGTGACGTACCAGACAGGCGACGGACCAGCTGCCTTCACCTTCACCGGCATACGGCTGGCGGGGTTGATCGTGTAGTCGGTCTTCTTCCGGACCTTCGACTTGGGCATGATGTCCTCGTGTTCAGCGTGCAGGTCGTGTTCCAAGGCTATCCCACCAGGTAATCGGTGTGATGCCCAGCGGCCGTACAGTCCGCGTGACCGATTGTGGCGCAATCGCAGGCCGGACCGGGTGTGCCGGGGTGCGAACACGTAATCTTTGGGCATGCGTGTACTGGTCGTCGACAACTACGACAGCTTCGTCTTCAACCTGGTCCAGTATCTGGGCCAGCTCGGCGTCGAGGCAGTGGTATGGCGTAACGACGACCCGGAGCTGGCGGATCCGACGGCCGTGGCCGGCGATTTCGACGGAATCCTGATCAGCCCCGGTCCCGGCACCCCGGAACGCGCGGGTGCCAGTATCGACCTGGTCCGTGCCTGTGCCGACCGGGGCACCCCGCTGCTGGGCGTCTGCCTCGGACATCAGGCCATCGGTGCGGCCTTCGGCGCCACGGTGACCCGGGCTCCGGAACTCCTGCACGGGAAGACCAGTTCGGTGTTCCATATCGGCACCGGAGTCCTGGCCGGGCTGCCCGATCCGTTCACCGCCACCCGTTATCACTCGCTCACCGTGGTGGAGAAGACGCTCCCGCCCGAATTCGACGTCATCGGCCGCACCGAGACCGGGATCGTCATGGCCCTGCGCCATCACGAACTGCCGATCCACGGTGTGCAGTTCCATCCGGAATCGGTCCTCACCCAGGGCGGGCACCGGATGCTGGCGAACTGGCTGGAGGTCTGCGGTGAGCGCCCCCAGGAGGGGCTGGTGCAGATGCTGGAAGCAGAGGTCGCCTCCCTGGCCGTCTGATATACGACTCGCCGGGCCGGGCCCGGCAGCGGATCAGGGTGGTCCCAGTGGCATTATTCCGGTATTGACCGTCACCGTCGTCGACGACGGCACGGTGGTCCCGGCCGAGGGCTGCTGGCTGAGAACCTTGCCGGCCTGATCGGAGTTGAGCGTGATCTGCGTGATCTGACGGACCTGATTCGCGCTGCCCTGCCAGCCGCTTTCGCGCAGCTTGTCCACCACCTCCGCGGTGGTGAGCCCCACCAGGTTCGGCATCGCGATCCGATCGCTCTGCGCCACCTGGACCGTGATCGTGGAACCCTCGTCGGCCGTCGAACCGCCGGACGGGCTGGTGGAGAGGACCTCGCCGCGCGGCCGAGCCGACTGGACCTGCTCGATTACGATCTTGAAGCCGGCGCCCTCGAGGTTCGGCTGGGCCACATCGATCAGCTGGCCGACCACCTCGGTGACGCGGACCTGTTTGGGACCGGTGCCGATGGTCAGCGTGATCTGACTGCCCGCGTCCATCTCGATACCGGGCGAAGGATCCTGCCCGATCACCTTGTCCTTGTCCTGCGCGCTGGACGGTTCCCGCTTCACGTCCGGGTTGGTCTGGAGGCCGGCGTTGTTGAGTTCCTGCTCGGCGTCCTGCTGGGACAGGCCGGTGAGCCGGGGGACCGGTACCTGCTGCGGACCGGTGGACACCTGCACGGTGATGGTGCTGCCCTCGTCGGCGCGCGAGCCGCCCAGCGGCTGGGTCGCGATCACATTGCCGGCACTGATCTTGCCGTCGGGTTTCTCCTGGACGGCCACATCGAAGCCGAGCGAATCGAGCTTCTTCTGGGCCTCGGTGGCGGAGGTGTTGGACAGATCCGGGACGGCCACCTGATCGGGTCTGCTCCCCGGGCCCAGCAACATCCAGAAGAGCCCGAAGGCAGCCACCACCGCGGCGACCACACCCACCGCGATATAGGCCGTGCGGCGGGAACGGCCCCCGGAGTCGTGCCCGTAATCGTCGTAGTCGTCGCCCTCGTCGCCGCCGCGATAGCCACGGCCGGAACCGTCCGCGGGGCCGAGCATGGTGGTGCGGTCCTCGTCGGTCATCACCATCGGCGCGCCGGGTTTCTGACCGCCCAGCACCCGGATGAGATCCGCGCGCATTTCCGCCGCACTCTGATAGCGATTGGCCGGATTCTTGGCCATCGCCTCGAGCACCACCGAGTCCAGTTCCCGCGGCACCCCCTCGTAGACGAGCGAGGGCAACCGGGGATCCTCCCGGACATGCTGGTAGGCGACGGCGACCGGGGAGTCACCGGTGAACGGGGGCTGACCGGTGAGGATCTCGAACAGCACACAACCGACCGAGTAGACATCGGACCGGGCGTCCACCGTCTCCCCACGCGCCTGCTCCGGCGACAGATACTGAGCGGTGCCGATCACGGCCGCGGTGGCGGTCATCGGATTGGCGGCGTCGGCGATCGCACGGGCGATACCGAAATCCATCACCTTCACCGCACCGGCACGGTTGATCATGATGTTGGCGGGCTTCATATCGCGGTGCACGATCCCGGCCTTGTGGCTGAAATCGAGCGCCGCGCACACATCGGCGACGACCTCCATCGCGCGCCGGGGCGGCAGCGGTCCCTCGTTGCGCACGATATCGCGCAGCGTGTCACCTTCCACGTACTCCATCACGATGAACGGCAGCGGTCCGCCGTCGATCTCGGCCTCGCCGGTGTCGTAGACCGCCACGATGGCCGGATGGTTCAGCGCCGCGGCGTTCTGCGCCTCACGCTTGAAGCGCAGATAGAACGTGGGGTCCCGGGCCAGGTCGGCGCGCAACACCTTGATCGCGACATCGCGGTTGAGCCGCAGGTCGCGTGCTTTGTGGACTTCGGACATACCGCCGAACCCGATGATCTCGCCCAGCTCGTAGCGAGAGGAGAGATTCTTCGGGGTCGTCATGGCTGTCCTTGCAAATTAAGGTCCGGCGCGATGTTGTCGACAGGGTTCCCCGGGAAGGGGATATCAATGGTCGGGACCGGCGGGCGGCGACGCGTGGTGGTCTCCTCTTCCTCGCCGGTGGTCTCTTCGCTCGCCGTCGTCTCGGTGGTGCTCGGAGCCGCGGACGTGGTGGTGGGCGGCTGAGTCGTCGTGGTCGAGGGCTGCGGCGGTGTGGTGGTCGTCGCGGCCGGCGGCGCGGTGGTGGTGGGCTCCACGGGCGGCGTCCATACCGGGGGCTCGGTCACTTCGTAGGTGGTGGTGACCGGCGCCGGCAGCGGACGGGTGGTGGGTGCGGTGGAAGAGGTGACCGGCGAAGTTCCCGCCGGGTTGGTGTCCCCGCCGAACAGCAGCCATACCACGGCACCACCCAGCAACAGCGCGCCGATACCGAGCGCGATCATCCACTTCTGGTTCTTGTTGAGGATGCCGCCGCCGGGGTTGCCGCGGTAGTCGTCGTCGCCGGGGTCATGCGCGCCGCGGTCGTACGTGGTCGCCGGCCCGGCCATGGCGGCGGGAGGCGCGTTGTAGCGGACGGTCGCGGTCTCGTCGTAACCCGGCTGCGAAGCCGCGATCACGCTGGTGGGCCCCGCCACCGGGAGATCGCGGGGCGGAGGCGGACGGCGGCCCGAGCGGACCGCGGCGACCGCCTCGGCGAATTCACCGCCGTCGGTGTAGCGCTGGGCCGGGTCCTTGGCCAGCGTGATCTCGACCAGTTCGCGCACATTCGGCGGCAGGTCGGTGGGCATCGGCGGCGGCACTTCGCGGACGTGTTTCATCGCGACGGTGAGCGCACCGTCTCCGGTGAACGGCCGCTGTCCCGCGAGCGCCTCGTATCCGACGACACCGAGGGAGTACACATCGCTGGCCGCGGTGGCGTCCTCACCGACCGCCTGCTCGGGCGCGATGTACTGCGCGGTGCCCATCACCATCCCGGTCTTGGTGACCGGAGAGGCATCGACCGCCTTGGCGATACCGAAATCGGTGATCTTCACCTGGCCGGTGGGGGTGACCAGGATATTTCCCGGTTTCACATCGCGGTGTACCACGCCCGCCAGATGCGCGACCTGAAGTGCGCGACCGGTCTGTTCCAGCAGGTCCAGGCCCTGGGCCACCGACAGTCGGCCGAGCCGGTTCAATACGGTGTTGAGCGGCTCGCCCTGGACCAGTTCCATCACCAGGTAGGCGGTTTCGCCGCCCTGGGGGTCGTAGGTCTCGCCGTAGTCGTAGATACCCGCGATACCGGAATGGTTCAGCTGCGCGGTGGTCTTGGCCTCGGTGCGGAACCGGTGCCGGAAGGTCGGGTCCGCGGAGAACTCCGACTTGAGGACCTTGACCGCGACCCGGCGATCCAGCCGGGTGTCCAGGGCTTCCCAGACCTGGCCCATCCCACCGGTGGCGATCAGCCGCTGCAGCCGGTAGCGGTCCGCGATCAACGCGCCGTTTGTCAGCATCGGGTTCCCCGCAGATTCACTCGCACATCCATCTCGTTCAGCGACCTCGCAGACCTGCGTCCAGTACCGCCCGGGCGACCGGCGCGGCGACCGACCCACCTGTTGCCGCCAGCGCCCGGTCACCGCCGTTCTCCACGATGACCGCGATGGCGATCTTCGGGTTCTCGGCAGGTGCGAAGGCTATGTACCAGGCATGCGGTGGGGTGTTCCGTGGATCGGCGCCGTGCTCGGCCGTACCGGTCTTCGACGCGATCCGATAGGACGTTCCGCCGCTGCCCGCGGTGTTCTCCTCGGAGGCGACCATCAGCTCGGTCAGCGTAGACGCTACATCGGCGCTCACGGCCTGGCCGACCGAGACCGGCTCGGTGGTGGACAGCTCGCTCAGATCCGGGTTCTGCAACTGGTCGACCAGGTAGGGCTCCATCCGGACACCGCCGTTGGCCACGGTAGCGGCGATCACGGCATTGTCGAGCGGGGTGAGCGCGACATCACGCTGGCCGATACTGCTCTGCGCGAGAGCGGCGTTGTCCGGGATATTGCCCACGGTGCTCTCGGCGACCGGCATCGGGATCCCGCGATGCGGTCCGATACCGAACGCCGCGGCCTCGTCTTCCAGCGCTGCCGCCCCGACATCGACGCCGAGCTCCACGAACGCGGTGTTGCACGACCGCCGGAACGCCTCGTAGAGGGTGGCGGTGGGACCGGATCCGCAGGTCGAGCCGTTGTAGTTCTCCAGGGTCGTGCTCGTGCCCGGCAGGGTGATGTTGGGCGCCGCGGTGAACTGGGACTGCGGATTCGCCTTCCCATTGGACAGCGCGGCCGCCGTGACGACCACCTTGAAGGTGGAACCGGGTGGATAGGTCTGCGAGATGGCCCGGTTGAGCATCGGCTGGTTCTCGTCGGCGCCGAGATCCTCCCAGGCCTGGGTGCCTTGGGCGCCGTCGTGCCCGGTCAGCAGGTTCGGGTCGTAGCTGGGGGTGGACACCATGGTCAGGATCTTGCCGGTGCTGGGTTCGATCGCCACCACCGAGCCGGTGTAGCCCTTGCTGGTGAGTTCGTTGTAGGCGACCTGCTGCATCACCGGATCGATGGTGGTGACGACATTACCGCCGCGGGGGTCACGACCGGAGACCAGATCGACCAGCCGGCTGCCGAAGAGCTGGGCGTCCGAACCGTTGAGCACCGGATCCTCGGCCCGTTCCAGACCGGTGCTGCCGTACTGCATGGAGTAGAAACCGGTGACGGGGGCGTAGGCCTGCGGATCGGTCGGATAGACGCGCAGATACTTGTAGCGGTCGTCGGTGGACACCGAACTGGCCAGCACGGTGCCACCGGCCGAGATCTGGCCGCGCTGGCGGGAGTACTCGTCGAGTAGCACCCGTGAGTTACGGGGGTCGGCGCGGTAGTCGTCGGCCTTGATGACCTGCACATAGGTCGCGTTGAGCAGCAGGGCGACGATCATCACCATGACCGCCATGGCGACGCGGCGTAATGGTGTGTTCAACGCTGCAGACCCCCTTGCCGTCGTGACACCATCACTGTCTGCGCTTCCGCCAGCGGCGCCGGGGCGGGTTCGCGGCGGCGGGCCGGCGCGGGTTCGCGAGCCGCGTCGGAGATCTTGATGAGGAGGGCGATCAGCACATAGTTCGCCAGCAGCGAGGAACCGCCGTAGGAGACGAACGGCGTGGTGAGACCGGTCAGCGGGATCAGCTTGGTCACTCCGCCCACCACCACGAAGACCTGGATGGCGATGGTGAACGAGAGCCCGGCCGCGAGCAGTTTGCCGAAACTGTCCCGGATCGCCAGCGCGGTGCGCATACCGCGCAGCACCAGCACCAGGAACAGGATCAGGATCGCGGTCAGGCCGATGAGACCGAGTTCCTCACCGATGGTCGTCACGATGAAGTCGGTTTTGGCGAACGGCACCTGCGACGGCCGTCCGGCGCCCAGGCCGGTGCCCGCCAGACCACCGGTGGCCAGGCCGAACAGCGACTGCACGATCTGGTAGCCGGTGTTGTTGTAGTCGTCGAACGGGTGCAGCCAGGTCTCCACGCGTACCCGGACGTGCCCGAACATCTGGTAGGCGAATACGAAACCGAGGGCGAGCAGGCCGCCGCCGATGAGCAGCCAGCCCACGCGTTCGGTGGCGATGTAGAGCATCACCAGGACAGTGCTGAAGATCAGCAGCGACGTGCCGAGATCCTTCTCGAACACCAGGACACCGATGCACACGATCCACACGGCCAGGATCGGGCCCATATCGCGGGCCCGCGGAAACTCCATGCCCAGGAAGTGCCGCCCGGCCGCGGTGAACAGCTCCCGTTTCGAGACCAGCACCGAAGCGAAGAAGATGATCAACAGGATCTTCGCGAATTCGCCGGGTTGCAGGCTGAGACCGGGCAGCCGGATCCAGATCTTGGCACCGTTGACCTCGGACAGCGAGCTGGGCAGGATCGCCGGGATCGCGAGTGCCACCAATCCGACGAGACCGAGGGTGTAGGCATACTTGGCCAGCGTGCGGTAGTCGCGCAGCACCAGCAGGATCGTGACGAACAAGATGATGCCCAGCGCGGTCCACAGGATCTGCTGGTTCGCGTCGGGGGAGGGGATCTCCCAGGAGTTGTAGGCGGCGGTCTGCTGATCGGCCAGATCGAGCCGGTGGATCAGTACCAGGCCGATGCCGTTGAGCAGCGCCACGATCGGCAGCAGCAGCGGATCGGTGTAGGGGGCGAAACGGCGTACCGCCAGGTGCGCGACGGCGAAGAGACCGAGATAGGCCAAGCCGAGCTTGGCGATATCCCAGGTCAGCGATTCTTCCTGGCTCGCTTCCACCAGGGCCAGTGCGGCGGTGGTGATCAGCGCCGCGAATCCGAGCAGCATGAGCTCGGTATTGCGCCGGGTCGTCGGCGACGGCGCCGGAGCGAAACCGCCCGGGGGACTCGGAAAAGCCCCGGCGGACGGTGGTGCCGGTGCGGACATCAGTCCGTCACCCGGCAGTTCTCCCCGGCGATCTGGGGCACAGCGGTGGTCGTCGGAGCCGGGACGGTGGTGGTCGGGGGCGCGGGCGGCGCGGGGTTCTCCCCATTGGTACCGGGCGCGGGCGGCTGGTTGGCCGGGGCGGGCGGAGCCGCGTCGGTGGGCGTCGGCGCGGGCGCCACCGGAGCGGGGGCAGGGGCCGGGGCCGGGGTGGTGGTGACCACGCCCGGCTGCGCGGCCGAGGCGTTCTTCTTGCACACCGGCAGCAGCTCACGGTCGGCCAGCACGGCCATCTGCTCGCGGGCCTTGTCCAGGGTGCCGGGCGGCAGCCCGCGCTCGACCTGGTCACGACCGGTCTGTTCCAGATCGCTGACCTTCAGAACCCGGCAGCCCTGCGGCAGGGCGGCGCCGCTCTCGACGAGGCCGAGCTCGCCTTTGGATGTGACGCAGCCGACCAGGTTCACGTCGTGGATCGAGTAGCCCAGGATCGACCCTGGCAGACCCTGCATGACCACGACACTGTCGTTGTCCGCTCCGACGTAGTAGTTGGTCCGGATCATCTTGTAGCCGACGACCAGGCCGACCACCACCGCGAGTACGAGGGCGACCGCCAGCAACAGCCAGCGCAGTTTGTGGGACTTCTTCGGTTGCGCCTCGGGCTCACCGGCGGCCCGGCGCGGGGCGGCGGCCGGCGGGCGCATCGCGGCGGCCCGCCCGGCCGCGGTGTTCGGCGGCGGGTTGTCCTCGGCTTCGCCGGATGCCGCGCCGGCCACGATCGGATGACTCTGGCCGTAGTCGAGGTCGATGACGTCGGCGACGACGACGGTCACATTGTCGGGCCCGCCGCTGCGCAGCGCGAGCTCGATGAGCCGGTCGGCGCATTCGTCGGTACTGCCCTCACGCATGGTGTTGGCGATGGTCTCGTCGCTCACCACATCGGACAGACCGTCCGAGCAGAGCAGATACCGATCCCCGGCCCGGGCCTCGCGCATCACCAGGGTCGGCTCGATCTCGTTACCGGTGAGCGCGCGCATGATCAGCGAGCGCTGCGGATGAGTATGAGCCTGCTCCGCGGTGATCCGGCCCTCGTCCACCAGCGATTGGACGAACGTGTCGTCGCGGGTGATCTGGGCGAGTTCGCCGTCGCGCAACATGTAGGCGCGCGAGTCGCCGATATGGACCATGCCGAGTTTCTTGCCGGCGAACAGGATGGCGGTGAGCGTGGTGCCCATACCGTCGAGTTCGGGCTCTTCCTCGACCTGTTCGGCGATGGCGGCATTACCCGCGTGGGTGGCCCGGTTCAGTTTGCCGAGCAGATCCTCGCCGGGTTCGTCGTCGTCCAGATGCGCCAGCGCGGCGATCATCAGTTGCGACGCCACTTCGCCGGCCGCGTGGCCACCCATGCCGTCGGCAAGGGCCAGCAGGCGGGCGCCGGCGTAGACGGAATCTTCGTTGTTGGCGCGGACGAGGCCGCGGTCGCTGCGCGCTGCGTAGCGGAGAACAAGTGTCACGATCGGAGCTCGATCACTGTCTTGCCGACCCGGACAGGAGTGCCGAGCGGAACGCGGACTGCGGTGGTGACTTTGGCACGATCCAGGTAGGTACCGTTGGTCGAGCCGAGGTCTTCGACGTACCAGTCGTCACCGCGTAGGGACAGCCGGGCATGTCGGGTGGAGGCGTAATCATCGGTGAGCACCAGCGTGGAATCGTCCGCACGGCCGAGCAGCACCGGTTGGGTACCGAGCGTTATGCGGGTACCGGCGAGAGAACCTTGAGTCACCACAAGATATTTGGCGCCCTTCTGGCCTCGGCGCATGGACGGCAGCACCGCGGAACCGCGCGGTCCCCGGGTCTGCAGTCGTTTGCCGGAGGCCGCGTAGATATCACTGCGGAGGGTACGCAGGATTGCCCACACGAACAGCCACAGCAGCAGGAGGAACCCGGCTCGGGTCAACTGCAAGATCAATCCCTGCACGGCGCTCCACCTCCTGTTCGACCGTGTGTCGGTGTTGTAGGCGTGGTGCGACCCACCCCACTGCGATGCTCGTCCCGGCGGACCGCTGTGCGGTGCCGCGCGTGTGTTGGCACATCATAGGGCCGTCGGACGATACCGATCACGATTAGGCCGCCCCATTATGCGAGAGCCGCCTCGTGATCCGCACGGCGAGCCTACGGCATCAGACGATACGGATGAGGATCTCGGAGTGCCCGGCACGGATGACATCGCCGTCGGCGAGTTGCCAATCCTGCACGGGAGACCCGTTCACCAGGGTGCCGTTGGTGGAACCGAGATCGGACAACATGGCGGTCTGGCCGTCCCAGCGAACCTCGATATGGCGGCGGGAGACACCGGTGTCGGGGAGACGGAAGTGCGCGTCCTGCCCGCGGCCGATGATGTTGCTGCCTTCCCGTAGCTGGTAGGTCCGGCCGCTGCCGTCGTCGAGCGCGAGGGTCGCGGAGAAACCGGGTCCGGCCGCCGGCGCGTATCCGCCCGGTGCGCCGTAAGCGGCCTGCTGGGCCTGCGGGGGATAGCCCTGGCCCTGCGGCTGGCCGTAGGCCTGCTGGTCGTACCCCTGTTCGTAGCCGGGCTGCTGGCCGTAGCCCGGCTGCTGGTCGTACCCCTGTTCGTAGCCGGGCTGGGCATAGCCCTGCTGGTCGTAACCACCCTGCTGGGCATAACCCTGCTGGTCGTACCCCTGGTCGTAACCTTGTTGGCCCTGATAACCCTGGTCGTAGCCGGGCTGGCCCTGATAGCCGCCCTGGTCGTAGCCGGGCTGCTGGCCGTAGCCCTGGTCGTAACCGGGCTGGGCATAGCCCTGCTGACCGTAGCCCTGGTCGTAGCCGCCCTGCTGGGCGCCGTAGGCCTGCTGGTCGTAGGCGGCGCCACCCTGCTGGTAGTCGTAGCCGTTCTGATAATCCGGGCCGCCGTTGTAGGCCGCGCCGGGACCGTAGTCCTCGGGGTACGCGCCGTTCTGCGGCCCGCGGCCCGCGGGTCCGGGAGCGTACCCGCGATTACGTGGATCGGACTCCGCGTGCTCACGGCTCGGGTCGTAGCCAGAGTTCTGCGTCATGGGGCCAGCTCCTGGTTGCGGGTTAGCGGGTCGTTGTAGCGGTTCGGGGCGGTGAGCCGGTGCGGCTCCGCGGCCGGCGTCGGGGTCGACGCGACCGCTCGTCCTGAACATTCCGGTGTGCAGCGTAGGGGATGCCTCGAACGCCACGTGTACTTCGCCATAGGTCTGCCAGCCTTGCTCACGGATGTAATCCTGCAGATGTTTGGCGAAAGCACGGGTTGTGAGGTCGTGATCGGCGTCGAGCTGCCGGTGGTCCGACGAGTTGATGGCGATCACATAGCTGTTGGGTGCGAGCAGATGCCCACCGCCGACATCTCGGACGTTGTCGGCGGCCTCACGCTGCAGCGCTGCCTCGACCTCCTGGGGAACGACGTTCCCGCCGAAGACTCTGGCGAAGACGTCACCGACGGCGCCCTGCAGGCGACGCTCGAAACGCGAGACGATCCCCATCCGGGCCCTCCCTTCGGTGAGTCTCTCCTCATTCTTTACGACGACACGCGAATACGGCGTGTCGTTCTACGAGCACGTTCTCTGCATGATATCCACGTTCCGCTGTACCTGTAACTACCGGAACCGTGCCGGAGTTCCCTTCCCGGCGGTCCTCGTGCTCCGAGCCCTGGTCACCGGCGGGTTCGAAAAGCCTGTGACCATGTGATTTCGTCTCGTGGACCTCTCCGTGCTAGTGTCTGACCGTCGCTCGGGCGAGTGGCGGAATGGCAGACGCGCTGGCTTCAGGTGCCAGTGTCCTTCGGGACGTGGGGGTTCAAGTCCCCCTTCGCCCACCGAGAAGAAAGCCGTGGATCCTCCGGGGTCCGCGGCTTCTTTCTTTTCTGCCGCCGAGTGTGTACCGCTCCGGCCTCATGGTCTGCGAAATCCGGCGTGTGGCGTTGGTCATGCTCGGTCCGCCCGTGGCTCCGCTGGACGCCTAGAACGTGTTTCAGAAATATGCCGGAAAATGGGCGGAACCCGTTGACTCCCGATTCGAACCTGTTCTAATCCTTGCTATGCGGAGATACGAAGGCCGTCGAGTACTGGTGACAGGTGCGGGTTCGGGGATCGGCCAGGGCGTGGCCCTGCGACTGCTGGACGAAGGAGCCCGGCTCGTCGCCGCCGATATCAACGAGCCCGGTTTGGCAGCCACAGTGGAGAAGGCCGGCGATGCGGCCGACCGGCTCGGCACCGTGGTGGTGAACATCGCGGATATCGAGTCGGTACGCGCGGCCGCCGAGACGGCGCTGGAAACCCTGGGCGGATTGGATGTGCTCGTCAACTGCGCGGGCATTCTGAAGCCGGCCCGTACACACGAGATGCCGCTCGACGAGTGGAACCGGGTCATCACCGTCAATCTCACGGGGACGTTCCTGGTGACCCAGGCGCTGCTGCCTCCCCTGTTGGAATCCGGCCGGGGCGTGGTGATCAATCTGTCCTCGACGTCGGCCTTCCAGTCGGCTCCCTATCTGGCCGCCTACGCGGCCTCCAAGGGTGGCGTGGCCTCTTTCACCCACGCGATCGGTCTGGAGTACGCGAAGCAGGGACTGCGGGCGGTCAACATCGTCCCGGCCGGAATCATGAGCGGGATCACCACCGAATCGATCACCGAACAGCCGGAGGACGCGGACTGGACCCTGTTCGCCCGGCTGACCGGTTGGTTGAACGGTGGTGCGCTGGGCACTCCGGAGGATATCGCCGGCGTCGTGGCGATGGTGGGATCCGATGACGGCCGCTACATCACCGGCACCGAGATCCGCGTCGACGGCGGCGCGCTCATGTGATCTCTCAGGATGTTCCGAGGCCGCAACGGTGCTCGCGCGAGTCGCGATCGCCGCTGCGGCCTTACTTCTTTTCCCGGGCGCCGAATGGGCTGCCGGGCGAGTGATCCGGCCGGTCGCGGCGCAAGGGCTGCGTTTGCCGGCTCCGGCGCGAACAGCGCGCCGTGCTCTCGGTATGCCTGAATGAGACCGAGATCACACAAGAATTTTTCGATTGCGGCGGCGCTGCTGAGGGTTACCTCAGTAGGCGGCTCTGGTGACCCAGTTCACGCCTTGGAACCACCTTGGTTAACTACCGCGGGGCGTTTACCGGGCTGCCGTACGGGGGGTGTGGCAGGTTTGTCCGCGCTAAACAAACTCTAGGTATTTTTCGTTCGTATCGCCTGTTCGTCAACCGCGTTAACGGTGCGCGAACGCGCAGTTCGGCGAGGGAACAACCGAGTTAACGGCCGTTCGGGGGAGCCGCGCGGCGAACCCGTTTCCCATATCCGCAACCATGGTTACGGATATGTCTGTGACCAGTAAAAACCAAATGTACTTGCAAATGAAAGCACTGCTGTAAGTCCGACGCGGCCTGCTGAAAGTTAGCTGGACGAGGGTCGGGGTGGGGGTTTCTGAATGTTTGCCGAACTGCGACGCGCACCTGTGACCTCAGCCGCAACGGGTTGCGTAGGGATAACGATTGTGTAGAGTCAACGGTAACGCTGGCCGCAGCTAGAGCGGCGACTCGCTGCGGCCAGCGGAATTCAAATGGGGAATCCACGCAGGTCATTCGGTTCGCGTTGCTGCGACCTCACAAACCGCGGTCGATTGCCGTATGCTCGAGGTTGTCTACCCGTTACCGCGAAAGTTGCGCTACCGCTACTTCCACCGCCGTCGTCTCGACAGGCCGGTCGGCGCGGCTACCGGCGAGGAAGATGTAGGCGAGAAAGGCTGCCTCGGCGGCGAATCCGATGGCGATCCGGGCCGGCGTGGGCAAGGCGCTCGGCGTCACGAATCCCTCCAGAAGGCCCGCTACCAGCAAAGTCGGCACCAAACCGAGCGCGATGGCGGCGGTGACGCGACCCTGCCGGGCGACCGCTTCGGCCCGGCTGAGGCGGCCCGGATCGATCAGCGTCCAGCCGAGTTTCAGCCCCGCTCCGCCTGCGATGAAAATGGCTGTCAGCTCCAGCATGCCGTGCGGCAGCAGGAATCCGAAGAATGAGTCCAGCCGGCCGGCCTCGGCCATCAAGCCCGCTGTAATGCCGATATTCAGGGCGTTCATGAACAGTAGGTAGAGCACGGGCACGATGAGTACGCCCAGAAAGAGGGCCAGTGCGGATACCCACGCATTGTTGGTCCAGACCAATGCGGCGAACGCGTCGTTGGAATGCTCGGTGTAGTAGGTTTCGAAAGCGCCACCGGGAGCCGTCAGCACACCGGTGTTGCCCTGCAGGCCCAGTGTTTTCCGGGCCGACGGATCGTTCGCGATCCAGGTCGCGAACCCCGCCGAGACACCCAGGAAGACCACCGCCACAGCCAGCCACCAGCCCAGGGCCCGATACACCGCGCCGGGGAAACCGTGTGTCACGAACCGGACGATCTCGGTCCGGGTATTCGGTGCGCTGCCGACGATCCGGCCGCGGGCCCGGGCGATCACCGCGCTGAGTCCGGCCACCAGTTCCGGTTCGGGACTGTGTGTCTGCAACCGGGCCAACTGCTGCGAGGTGCGCCGGTACAGCAGCACGAGTTCGTCGGTTTCCGGCCCGGTGAGGGTGCGTTTGCGCGACAACGTGTCCAGCCGGGCCCACAGGTGCCGGTTCCTCGCGCTGTATGCGTCCACGTCCATGGGCTCGCCTCCCGCTCCCGCCGGTACCGCCGTCGTGTCCGCGCCGGCCACCGCCGCGGACTGCGCACAACGGCGGCGATGATCCGTACTCGGTGAACCGATGGCGACGGCTGTACCCCCGTGTCACCGACGCGGGGCCGGAAATCGGCCCCCGTGGAAGAATGCTATGCGATATGGCCGAATTCACGACGGGCGAAGCCGTGGCGATCGAACTGCCGGTCGCTCGCGTCCCGACCCGCGCGGCGGCGTTCGTACTCGACCTTCTCCTGCAGGCCGTGCTCGCGATCGTGTTGTTCACCGGCGTGCTGCTGCTCGTCGACGGCGACGATGCCGACCCGTGGTTCACGACCCTGACACTGGTGTCGCTGGTCACCGTGCTCGTCGGGTATCCGGTCGCGTTCGAGACGCTGTTGCGTGGTGCCACCCCGGGAAAACTCGCGCTCGGGCTGCGGGTGGTTCGCGCCGACGGGGGCCCGATCGATTTCCGGCACGCCCTCACCCGGGGCCTCACCGGCGCGATCGTGGATTTCTGGATGCTCGGGATCTTCGGTGTCATCGCAGTGGTGAGCTCCATGTGCTCGCCGCACGCACGCCGGGTGGGGGATGTGCTCGCGGGCACCGTGGTGGTGCATATGCGGCAGCGGCTGTCGGTGCCCGCACTGGCCGTTCCGCCGATATGGCTGACCGGCTGGTCGGCCGAATTGGATCTCGCGGCGCTGCCCGAGGATCTGGCCCTGGCCGTGCGGCAGTATCTGACCCGGATCAGTTCGCTGACCCCGGCGGCGCAGCACGAACTCGGATACGCACTCGTCCACGCGGTGTGCGCTCGGCTGCGGGTCGCACCGCCGGCCGGGTACCCGCCGGTGCAGATCCTCGGCAGCGTGATCGCCGAACGTCAGCGTCGTGCGCTCCCGGCGCCCCCGCCCCCGGCGGCGTCCGCCCTGCCGCCGGTGTCGTTCGCTCCCGTGCCCTGACGTCGACGGGGCCGGCTACGTGATCAGAGAGCTCCGGAACGTTTGAGTTCCAGGTACTCGTCGGCCAGGGCAGCCGGAAGATCGGTTCCGGCCGCGGCGACCACCGCGATCCCCATTCGGCGCAGCGATTCCTGAAGTACCGCGTGTTCGGCGATCCGCGATTCGGCGGCGGCTGCCCGGTACAACGCCGGCAGGCTGCCGCGGTCGGCGGCCGCGGCGGCGATATCGGGATCGGTGACCGACACGATCAGGACCCGATGCCGCTCGGCCAGGACGGGAAGCACCGGAAGCAGATTCTCGGTGACCGCCGCGCCGTCCAGACTGGTGAACCAGACGATCAGGCTGCGCCGCCGGGCCCGCTGGACAGCGGCCCGGACCAGCCCGTCGGCGTCGGTGTCGACCAGCGCGGGGGTGACACCGGTCAAAGCGTGCAGGAGTTTGGGCTGGATGCCGCGGCCGACCCCGGTGGGCACCTCGGCGCGCACCGCCCGGTCGTAGGCGAGCAGGCCGACCATATCGCCCCCGGTCGCGGCCAGGCCGCCCAGCAGCAGGGCCGCCTCGATCGCCGACTCCAGGCGGGTGCCCGCACCCACGCGTCCCGCGCTGATCCGGCCGGTGTCCAGGAGCATGAGCACCTGCCGGTTGCGTTCCGGACGCCAGGTGCGGACCAGTACATCGGTGGCTCGCGCGGTGGCCCGCCAGTCGATGGAGCGGACATCGTCGCCCGGTACATATTCGCGGAAGGAGTCGAACTCCGTGCCCTGGCCGCGTACATCGGCCGGATTGCGGCCTTCCAGATGATGCAGCCGCTTCACCTTGGCGGCGAGGAGCCGTTCGCTGTGGAACGGGGGCAGAGCACGGACCCGGGCCGGGACATCGCGGTGGAATTGATGCCCGGCCAGACCCAACGGCCCCCAGAGGCGCAGCGTTACCGGGCCGGCGGCGCGATCGCCGCGCCGGGCGGGGGCGAGGGTGGTACGCAGCCGGATCCGGCCGGATGGGGGGACGGTGATCCGGTGTTCGCGCTCGGTGGCGCGGGCACTGTCGGGCCAGTCGTCCCAGAGCAGTCCCCGCACTGCCCGGGCGCCGGTATTGGTCACCGTCAGCTCGACCTCCGTGTGCGCGCCCAGACGCAGCACCGACAACTCGGGCCGGTGCAGCGTCACCTCCGAGCTCCGCGCGGCCAGCAGGCGGTCGGTCACGGCGAGCGCGACGATCAGCGCACTGGCCGTCAGGACCGCGGCCCAGGAGGGCGCCAGCAGCATGACCGCCGTTGCCGCGACGGCAGCGACGGTGACCAGCCGGCCGGTGACGACCACGGCCTACACCGGGACCGGGATCGACAGCAGCAGCGAAGCCATCACCTGTTCGCCGGTGACTCCGTCCAGCTCGGCTTCGGGACGCAGTTGCAGGCGGTGTCGCAGTGCCGCCACGGCAACGGTTTTCACATCGTCGGGCGTGACGAAGCCTCGTCCGTTCAGCCAGGCCAGAGCCCGGGCCGCGGACATGAGCGCGGTGGCGCCGCGGGTGGACGCGCCGTGCTGGACCGCCGCCGCGGTCCGGGTGGCGCGGCACAGATCGACGATATAGGCGAGAACCTCCGGGCGGACCGTGATCCCGGCGATCGCGGAGCGGGCGGCGGCGATATGCGCCGGGCCGGCCACCGGCCGTAACCCGGCCGCGGTGAGGTCGCGGGGGTCGAAGCCGTCGGCGTGTCGCTGCAATACGCGGAACTCGTCGTCCCGGTCGGGGAGATGGATATCGACCTTGAACAGGAACCGGTCCAGTTGGGCCTCGGGCAGCGGATAGGTGCCCTCCTGCTCGATGGGATTCTGGGTGGCGACCACGACGAAGGGGTCCGGCAGCGGCCGGGGCGCGCCGTCGACCGAAACCTGGCGCTCCTCCATGGATTCCAGCAGCGCCGACTGCGTTTTCGGTGGGGTGCGATTGATCTCGTCGGCCAGGAGCAGATTGGTGAACACCGGACCGTCGCGGAAGGTGAACTCGGCCGAATGCGGATCGTAGATCTGTGATCCGGTGACATCGGCGGGCATCAGGTCCGGGGTGAACTGGACCCGGGCGTGCCGTAGGTCGAGGGCGGTGGCCAGGGCCCGGACCAGCAGGGTCTTCGCCACACCGGGGACCCCTTCCAGCAGCACGTGGCCGCGGCACAGCAACGCCAGCACCAGATACATGACGGCGTTGTCGTTACCCACCACCGCCTTGCCGATCTCGGTGCGCAGCGCCGCGAAGGCGGCGGCCGCCTCGGCGGGGGCGGGGTCCGTGACTCCTCCCATGCCGGCCTTGGTGGTGTCAATACTGGTCATCCGACCTCCGCTTCGATCCATTCGAGTTGCGCGGCAACGAGTTCCAGGGTCGATACGTCGGGCACCGGCCCGTACAGGGCCGACCCGACGACGGCCGGGTCGGCGCCGATCCGCGCGGCGACCGCCGCCGCCAGTTTCTCCGGGGAGGTCCCGGTGCCGAGCGCGCGGCGTAATCTGCGCACGGTCGCGGCGCGCAACACACCCGCGATATGCGCGTGATCACCGGACCGGCGGTAGAGCCCCGCCTGTCCGGCCAGCAGTTCATCGGCCGCGACCTCCACCGGCCGCGGTTCACCGACCACCGTGCCCCGGCGCCGCGCCCGCCACCACACCAGCAGGGCGGCGGCGATCAGGAACTGCAGTCCGCCGAAGGCCAGCCAGTCGGGGGTTCGCTCGAAAAGGGAGTCGTCGCCGGCCGGCCGGGGCAGGTCCGGATCGTAGTCGCCGCTCGGCGGGTCCATCGGGGGCGGGTCGAGCGGCGGCGCGTCCGGGGCGCGCGGCGCGCTGGGCCCGGAGCAGCCCTGCAGGACCGCGTACACCACCAGCAGGAGCACGACCAGCGCGGCCGACCAGGCCCAGAACCGGGGGTCGCGCAGTATCGCGGGCCACTTCCCGGAACCCGGTCGCCATCGCGACCCGCGGCGGGCCGGTTCGATATCGAACGGTTCGGCCGCCGGGGGCGGCGCCGCCGCGGAGAACCGGTCGGCCCGCGTCAGGCGGCGGTATTCCTCTTCATCCGCCCGGCGGCCGCCGTAGACGACCTCGTCGAACGATCTGGCGGCGGCCGGGAGTTCACCGGAGTCCCCGGCGGGCAGGCCGGCCGCCGCTTCGTGTGAGGTTTCGCGGGCCGTGCGCGATCGGCGCACCTCGAGTAGGCCGCGCTGTTCCAGCCCGCGCAGCACCGCACGGAAACGTTCGCGGAGCGCGGTATCGAAGTCACCGCGGGCGGCCGCGTGTTCGGCGGCGGCCGAATGGACCGCGGCGGCGTCCAGCCGGGGCGGCTCCGGAACGGTCCGGGACGGCTCGGTCACCGGACACCTCCGTCGGGGATCCGGATATCGGCGCCCTCGCGCCGGCAACGCAGATCCAGGTACCCGACCACCCGGGCGCTGGACTCCACGATCTCGGTGACGGCCGCCAGCAGCAGGCCGGCGACGGTGACCAGTACCAGGAACCCCCACCGGTGGGTGCCCGAGATATCGCCGACGAAGAGCAGGAGGCCCAGCAGCGGTGCCACGAGCAGGGTGAACAGCAGGTGCCGGCAGATCCAGAGGCCGGTTCGCCGGGCACGCAGGTTCGCGACCAGTGCGCCCGACCGCGCCAGCGCCGCCCCGGCGCCGACGCCCTCGGCGAACAGCACCGGCACGGCCGCGAGATGACGCGCGCGCAGCCAAGCCAGCCAGAGCAGGCAGCAGGGATAGGTGACCATGAACCAGAGCAGGCCGCCGAGAAAGGTGAACGGGAAGAGCGCGGCGCTGATACCGAGGACCGCGACACCGATCGCGGTGAACGAGAGCTGGGTGAGCAACAGCGGGCCCAGCCTCCCGGCGGTGCGGCGCAGACTTTCCCGCAGCCCGATCGGCTGCCGGCCGACCCGGGCCAGGCCGGTGCCGACCGTGACACCGCGTAGGACCAGCCGGACGACCCAGGCGCTACCGAGTGTCGCGAACAACGCGGCGAGGGCGGTCCCCGTATCGGAGCCGTCGGTCAGATGCGAGACGAGCCCGATCGACCCGGCAACCACGAGTTCTCCGGCCACCAGCAGCACCGCGGCACAGCCCGCCAGCGTCCGGATATCGGCCTGTAGGAGAGCGAACGGCCCGTCGAGCAGTTCCCGGAAACTCAGCGGACGGAGCGGAACCGTCGCTACCTGGGCTCGGCCTTCCGGATGTCTTCCCGCCCCGACGGAACCGGCCGTATCAGCGGCAGGCTGCACGCGGCCGAGTCTAATGGGCGCCGGTGCGGTCCGCGCCGGTCCGGAGCGAAGGCAGCGATATGCCTGCGGTGCGGTGGGTCGCGGCGCGCGGGTGAGCATGCGGGCCGCGTGGCGGTCAGCTGCCCGGGGGTAGTTCGCGAGGCGCGGGGGTCTGTCGTTCGCCACCCGCGGGCAGCATGGCGGTGGTCGCCGGCTCGAGACGCGTCGTGGCGGAGACGATGGCATCCGAGCCCAGGGTGATTTCGGCGTCCACCGCGTCGCCGCGGCGACGGGCCGGACGGTCACGCACGGTGCGCGAATCCTCGATACCGCTGTCCACACCGACCTTTCGTGTCCGGCGCAGGGTGAAGGTGATCTCCTCGGCCTCGGTGAGCACCTGGCGGGCGGTGCGCAGCGGCCGGCTCGCCGTATCGACGGCGGTGTCGATGGCCGAGCTGACGAAACCCGGGACCAGCGGGCGGATCCAGCGGGCGGCGGTATCGGTGAACGGAACGGTGCCGATGATCGGGAGCTCCAGTCCCGCCGGCTGCCGGACCGCGACCTCTCTGCCCAGTGGTACGGGCAGGTCCGATCCGTCACTTCCCGGCGGCAAGGCGTTGTTCGGGGCCGCCGCCGGTACGGCGGGGTCGCGTTCGGTGACGCCGATCTCCAGCCCGCCGAGCGCGGCGATGACCCGGGTGCGCTGGCGTTCCCGGTCGATGGTGGTGTCAGCCTCGGCCACCAGTTCGGCCGTGGTGAGCTGCTGCTGGAGCCGGACGGCGGCGGTATCGGCCCGGACCCGGGCCTCCTTCTCGGCGATGGCCGCGTCGGCGGCGCGTTCGGCGCGGTCGCGGACGGTGTCGGCGGCCCGGCGCCGCTCCTGCGCGGTCTCCCCGCGCCACCAGCGCAGGATCAGCGGCAGCAGCGCCAGCAGGGCGAAAAGCGCCCAGGTCAGCGCCCGGAGTCCCAGCGCGCCCAGCTCACCGACGGTGTATTCGTGTGCCGCCGACCACCGCGCACCGAACCCGCGGTCACCGCCGGCGGCCACCGCCTGCGCGTCGTACAGGGCCAGGCGGGCATCGGATACGCGCTGGTCCAGCGGGGCAACCCGGTTCTGCGCGGTGCTCAGCGCGGTGCGGGCGTCGTCGAGCATCGCGTTGGCGGTCTGCGCCTCCGGTCCACGACCGGGCACTCCGGTGATCTTGGTCTGCGGGCACTGCGGGGTGGGGTTGAACTCGCACCGGGCGATGATCAGGGCGTTGTCGATATCCGCGGCGGCCGCCGCGATGGCCCCGTCCAGCGCCGTGCGGTCGGCGACCGCACGGTCCAGTTCGTCCTGCGCGGTACGGACGGCGGGAGCCGAGGCGGTCGCGGTCGCGGCCCGCTCGTCGAGTATCCGGTCCACCGTGCCGCCGAACAGTACGGTCACCGCCATCTCGGCCACCACCACGCCGGCCAGCAGCGCAGTACCGATCCGCGCGGCGACCGCCGGAACATCGACGGTCCCGGCGGGCAGGTCGGGGCGGGCGGTGGGCTGGGCCCCGGCCAGTGCCCGGCCGAGCAGGCCCGCGAGGACGCCGGCCACCAGGGCGATGGCGGCGACCGCGGCAGGTGGATGATCGGCGGCACCCATGGCAGAGGCGGTGACCGCGCCGGCGACGAGGGCGAACAGCGCCACTCCCGCTCCGGTGACGGTGTAGCCCGTGCGCTCGTATCCCTCGGCGGTTTCGGCGGGCTGCCCGCCGCCGAGCCGGATGAACATGCCGGTGACGCTCATGGGACCCCCATATCCTTCACAGCAGTCATCGGCACTCCTTTGGAGCAGGCATGCGGTCCGCGGAGGCCGCAGCGAAGGCGGAGGTATCGCACCATCGATTCGTTGTCTCAGCGTGACAGGACACACGCCTGTCCATCGACCCTTGGCGATCGGGTGTGGGGATCTTCACAGGGGTGTCGCGCAGCATACGGTGACCGATCCGCGAGCCGGGTCCCGGCCGTACTTCCGGCGCTGCCGAAACTCGCGCTGGCGCAACGGAAGCGAGGTGTGAGTGGCCCGGAAAAGTGTGTCGTAAACCACTCATCGGATGGTTTGCTGATCAGATGCTGATGGTGCCGATCGACAAAACAGGCCGAACGGTCGGATCATGTTCTGTGCTTGTCACGACGCTGTCACAAACATCTCACCGGGGTGCGCAACAGTTAGCCGCAGGCTGATGGGTTTGCCGTCCGCCGCTCTCGGGAAATCATCTTCGATGCAGGTGAGCGTGGGTTCGGCGGATGCGGCGCGGCATCGGGAAAGGCTCGGAACCGATGGATCGCCGCTGTTCGGAGGGGCGATCCGGGATCGATTCACTCCCGAAAGCTGCTTTACACTAGAAAACGCGCATATGTGGAGGAACGAATGAAGAAGCCCAGCTAGACCCGATTATTAGGGCAACCTTGGTTGGTTGGGTCCCGGACCTGGCTTATCGTTTGCTCTTACGCCGCACATACCCATGTCCGGCCGAAGGGCATGCTCGGGCGACCACCGATCAGGCCGGCCTAGCGGGCGAAATCCCGCTCCCGGGTTCCGGACGCGTAAGCGTTTCGTTACCGGCGGGTACCTGCGCACAGCGACAGGTGGAAAACTTCAGACGTGACTGCACGCCGAACACCATCAGCGCGGCTGGTGTCGGCCAACGTACGAACGCAGTCCAAGCAGGGAGCGTTCGACAGTACCGGCGTTCGACAGGGCGTTCTCGCAAAGGCCGCACCACGTCGAGGTCGACTTTCTCGAAGGCAGAGGCATGACGCAACTACCTGGCCACAGGTCCCCCGGACCCATCGGGCTCTACGACCCGGCGAACGAACACGACGCCTGCGGTGTCGCCTTCGTCGGTGATATGCACGGCCGCCGCAGCCGTGACATCGTCGACAAGGCTATTACGGCCCTGTTGAATCTGGAGCACCGCGGTGCCGCGGGCGCCGAGCCGAACTCCGGTGACGGCGCGGGCATCCTCATCCAGGTACCCGACCGGTTCTTCCGGGCAGTCGTCGACTTCGACCTGCCGGCGGAGGGCTCCTACGCCACGGGAATCGCCTTCCTGCCGCAGGCCCGCCGCGAGGCCGCACGCGCCTGTTACGGCGTGGAGAAGATCGTCAAGGAAGAGGGCCTGACGGTCCTGGGCTGGCGCGAGGTACCGATCGACGAATCGTCGCTCGGTGCGCTGTCGCGTGATGCCATGCCGCTGTTCCGGCAGCTGTTCATCGGTTCGCCCGCCGATTCGGCCGAACCGCTGTCCGGGATGGATCTCGAGCGGCGCGCCTACGTGATACGCAAGCGGGTCGAGCACGAACTCGGTCGCGCGGGTGCCGGCGAGGGTGCGGTGGGCAGGGAATCGGTGTACTTCCCGAGCCTGTCCGGCCAGACCTTCGTCTACAAGGGCATGTTCACCACCCCGCAGCTGCGGGCCTTCTACCTGGACCTGCAGGACGACCGGGTGGAGAGCGCCCTGGGCATCGTGCACTCCCGGTTCTCCACCAACACTTTCCCCTCCTGGCCGCTGGCCCACCCGTTCCGCCGGGTGGCGCACAACGGTGAGATCAACACCGTCGCCGGTAACGAGAACTGGATGCGGGCGCGTGAGGCGCTGCTGCGTTCGGACATCTTCGGCAAGGATTCGGCCGGCAAGAACCGGCTGGACAAGATCTTCCCCGTCTGTACCCCGGGGGCCAGTGATACCGCTCGCTTCGACGAGGTCCTGGAACTGCTGCACCTCGGCGGCCGTAGCCTGCCGCACGCGGTGCTGATGATGATTCCCGAGGCCTGGGAGCGCAACGAGAACATGGACCCGGAGCGCCGGGCGTTCTACGAGTACCACTCGATGCTGATGGAGCCGTGGGACGGCCCCGCATCGGTGTGCTTCACCGACGGCACCGTCATCGGCGCCGTCCTGGACCGCAACGGTCTGCGCCCGAGCCGGATCTGGGTCACCGACGACGGTCTGGTGGTCATGGCCTCCGAGGTCGGTGTCCTCGATATCGACCAGTCCAAGGTCGTCCGCAAGATCCGCCTGCAGCCCGGCCGCATGTTCCTGGTCGACACCGCCCAGGGCCGGATCGTCGGTGACGACGAGATCAAGGCGCAGCTGGCCGCCGAACACCCCTACCGGGAATGGCTCGACGAGGGCATCAAGAACCTCTCCGACCTCCCGGACCGGCCGCATATCCACATGTCGCACGACCGCGTGCTGATCCGCCAGCAGATCTTCGGATACACCAACGAGGAACTCGAGCTGCTGATCTCGCCGATGGCCAAGACCGGCGCCGAAGCGCTGGGTTCGATGGGTACCGACACTCCGATCGCGGTGCTGTCGGCGCGTCCGCGGCTGCTGTTCGACTACTTCTCCCAGCAGTTCGCGCAGGTCACCAACCCACCACTGGATGCCATCCGCGAAGAGGTCGTCACCAGCCTGCGCCGCCATATCGGCCCGGAATCCGATCTGCTGCACCCGAGCCCGGAGTCCTGCCGGCAGATCGTGATCCAGCAGCCGATCATCGACAACGACGAACTGGCGAAGCTGGTCCACATCAACGACGACGGTAGCCAGCCCGGGCTGCGCTCGGTCGTCGTGCGCGGCCTGTACGAGGTCGCGGCCGGCGGCGACGGCCTGCGCCGGGCGCTGAACGCGATCAACACCCAGGTCTCGGCCGCCATCGACGGTGGCGCCCGGATCATCGTGCTGTCCGATCGCGAATCCAACGAGAAGCTGGCGCCGATCCCGTCGCTGCTGCTCACCGCGTCGGTGCACCACCATCTGGTCCGGGAACGCACGCGCACCATGGTCGGTCTGGTGGTCGAGGCCGGTGACGCCCGCGAGGTGCACCATATGGCGACGCTGGTCGGTTTCGGTGCCGCGGCGATCAACCCCTACATGGCCTTCGAGTCGATCGAGGACATGCTCGAGCGGAGCGCGCTGCAGATTCCCGGCAGCACCGGGGACCTGCCCGCCGACTACCGCAAGGCCGTCGCGAACTACAACAAGGCCGCCAGTAAGGGCGTACTGAAGGTGATGTCCAAGATGGGCATCTCCACCGTCGCCTCGTACAACGGCGCCCAGCTGTTCCAGGTGATCGGTCTGTCGCAGGAACTGGTGGACGAGTACTTCACCGGTCTGCGCTCGCATCTGGACGGCATCGGTCTGGACGAGATCGCCACCGATGTGGCCACCCGGCACTCGGTCGCCTTCCTGGAGAACCGCAACGAGCGCGCGCACCGCGAGCTCGAGGTGGGCGGTGAGTACCAGTGGCGGCGCGAGGGCGAATACCACCTCTTCAACCCGGACACCGTCTTCAAACTGCAGCACGCCACCCGCAGCGGTCAGTACTCGATCTTCAAGGAGTACACCAAGCTGGTCGACGACCAGTCCGAGCGGCTGGCGTCGTTGCGTGGCCTGTTCAAGTTCAAGAAGGGCGCGCGCTCCCCGATTCCGATCGAGGAGGTCGAACCCGCCAGTGAGATCGTGAAGCGTTTCTCCACCGGCGCCATGAGCTACGGCTCCATCTCGGCGGAAGCGCATGAGACCCTGGCCATCGCGATGAACCGCCTCGGTGGTCGCTCCAACTCCGGTGAGGGCGGCGAATCGCCGGCCCGGTTCGAACCGGAGGACAACGGTGACTGGCGGCGCAGCGCGATCAAGCAGGTGGCCTCGGGCCGCTTCGGCGTGACCGCGCACTACCTGACCAACTGCACCGATATCCAGATCAAGATGGCCCAGGGCGCCAAGCCGGGCGAGGGCGGTCAGCTGCCCGCGCACAAGGTGTACCCGTGGGTCGCCGAGGTCCGCCACTCCACCCCGGGTGTCGGCCTGATCTCGCCGCCGCCGCATCACGATATCTACTCGATCGAGGATCTGGCGCAGCTCATCCACGACCTGAAGAACGCGAATCCGCAGGCGCGGATCCACGTGAAGCTGGTCGCCGAGCCCGGCGTCGGCACGGTCGCGGCGGGTGTGTCCAAGGCGCACGCCGACGTGGTGCTCATCTCCGGCCACGACGGCGGGACCGGGGCCTCCCCGCTGACCTCGCTCAAGCACGCCGGTGGTCCCTGGGAGCTCGGCCTGGCCGAAACCCAGCAGACCCTGCTGCTCAACGGTCTGCGCGACCGGATCGTGGTGCAGGTCGACGGTCAGATGAAGACCGGTCGCGATGTGATGATCGCTGCCCTGCTGGGCGCCGAGGAGTACGGTTTCGCGACCGCGCCGCTGGTGGTCTCGGGCTGCATCATGATGCGGGTCTGCCATCTGGACACCTGCCCGGTGGGCGTGGCCACCCAGAACCCGGTGCTGCGCGAGCGGTTCACCGGTAAGGCCGAGTTCGTCGTGAACTTCTTCATGTACATCGCCGAGGAAGTCCGGGAACTGCTGGCGGAACTGGGTTTCCGCACCCTGGACGAGGCCATCGGCCGGGTCGATCTGCTCGACACGGGTAAGGCCAAGCGGCACTGGAAGGCCAGCAAACTGGATCTGTCGCCCATCCTCGACGATGTCGAGACGGCGTTCATGTTCCAGGACCGCCGCCGGACCAAAGAACAGGACCACGGCCTGGACAAGGCGCTGGACAACGAGCTGATCGCGCAGAGCCGCGACGCGCTCGAGTTCGGCAAACCGGTCCGGATCGATACCAAGATCACGAACGTGAACCGCACGGTCGGCACCATGCTCGGCCACGAGGTGACCAAGCTCTACGGTGGCGCCGGCCTGCCCGACGACACCATCGACATCACCCTCACCGGCTCGGCCGGTAACAGCTTCGGTGCGTTCGTCCCCGCCGGTATCACCCTGCGAGTGCAGGGCGATGCGAACGACTATGTCGGTAAGGGCCTTTCGGGTGGTCACCTGGTGGTCCGCCCGGCGCCCAACGCCCCGGCCGATTTCCGGGCCGAGGAGAACATCATCGCGGGCAACGTGATCCTGTTCGGCGCGACCAGCGGCCAAGCGTTCATCGGCGGTGTGGTCGGCGAACGGTTCGCCGTACGCAACTCCGGCGCCACCGCGGTGGTCGAGGGCGTCGGAGACCATGCCTGCGAGTACATGACCGGTGGCCGGGTCGTCATCCTGGGCGATACCGGACGCAACTTCGGTGCCGGTATGTCCGGTGGCCTCGCGTTCGTCTACGACCCCGACGGCACCTTCGCCGGCCGGCTCAACCCGGAACAGGCCGAGGCCGTCGAACCGCTGTCCGGTGACGATTTCACCTGGCTGCGCGACATCATCGGCCAGCACCGCGAGCAGACCGGCTCGGCGGTGGCCGAACGGATCCTGGGCGATTGGTCGCAGCAGGTCAACCACTTTGTAAAGGTCATGCCGCGCGAGTACAAGAAGGTGCTGCTCGCCATCTCCGAGGCCGAGAAGAGCGGTAAGGACGTCGATGAGGCGATTATGGAGGCCGCTCGTGGCTAGTAGGGAAATTCCGCAGGTGGCGTCGATGAGGCGCTGTGACGATTCGGGGGCCGCTCGTGGGTGACACCCAAGGATTTCTGAAGCACACCTCCCGCGAGCTACCCGAACGCCGTCCGGTGCCTTTGCGGCTGATGGACTGGAAAGAGGTCTACCAGGAGGGTTTCCCGCACCAGACCCTGCAGCGGCAGGCAAGCCGCTGTATGGACTGCGGTATCCCCTTCTGTCACAACGGCTGCCCGCTCGGGAACCTGATCCCCGAATGGAACGACCTGGTCTACAAGGACCGCTGGCGCGAGGGTATCGACCGGCTGCACGCGACCAACAACTTCCCGGAGTTCACCGGGCGGCTGTGCCCGGCGCCGTGCGAGGCGTCCTGCGTGCTCGGGATCAACCAGGACCCGGTGACCATCAAGCAGGTCGAGGTCGAGATCATCGAGAACGCCTTCGACGAGGGCTGGGTCGCACCGGTCTACCCGACCCGGCTCACCGGTAAGAGGGTCGCGGTCGTGGGGTCCGGCCCCGCGGGTCTGGCCGCCGCCCAGCAGCTCACTCGCGCCGGTCACACCGTGACCGTGTTCGAGCGGGCCGACCGTATCGGCGGTCTGATGCGGTATGGCATCCCGGAATTCAAGATGGAGAAGCGCTTCATCGATCGCCGCCTGGCGCAGATGGAGGCCGAGGGCACCATCTTCAAGGCCGGCGTCAACGTCGGTGTCGATATCACCGCCGACGAGCTGCGCGAGAAGTTCGACGCGGTGGTCCTCGCCGGTGGCGCCACCCAGGCGCGTGACCTGCCCATCCCCGGTCGGGAACTCGACGGGATCCACCAGGCCATGGAATTCCTGCCGTGGGCCAACCGGGTCCAGCACGGCGACCCGGTGACCGACGACAAAGGCCTGCCGCCGATCCACGCGCACGGTAAGAAGGTCGTCATCATCGGCGGCGGTGACACCGGCGCCGACTGCCTGGGCACCTCGCACCGGCAGGGCGCGGCCAGTGTGCACCAGTTCGAGATCATGCCGCGGCCGCCGGAGGAGCGGGCCGGTTCCACTCCGTGGCCGACCTACCCGCTCATGTACCGGGTGTCCTCGGCGCACGAAGAAGGCGGCGAGCGGGTGTTCTCGGTGAACACCGAACGCTTCGTCGGCGCGGACGGCAAGGTCACCGGGCTCGATGCGCACGAGGTCAAGATGGTCAGCGGCCGGTTCGAGAAGGTCGAGGGCACCGATTTCACCCTCGAAGCCGATCTGGTGCTGCTCGCCATGGGCTTCGTCGGTCCCGACAAGCCGGGTCTGCTGACCGATCTCGGGGTCGGCTACGACCAGCGCGGCAATGTCCAGCGGGACAAGAACTGGGCCACCAATGTCCCCGGTGTCTTCGTGGCAGGCGATATGGGCCGCGGTCAGTCCCTGATCGTCTGGGCCATTGCCGAGGGCCGGGCCGCCGCGTCCGCGGTGGACCGGTACCTGGAGGGCGAGACGGCGTTGCCCGCGCCGATTCCGCCGACCGCCGTCGCCCAGCGCTGATCTCGGCGCGGCGGTCCCGAACCGCCGAGCCGGAGATGCTGCGGCACAAATGAATACGCTACGGCGCGGTGTTTCCGGGTTTCTCCGGGGACACCGCGCCGACGTATTTCGGGCGCGGGCCGAATTCGGCACGCAGCTTTTCCGGTGAAATGCGGGTGATCGCTCATCTCCGGTGGTCAGGCCGGGGTGGGCTGGCGATACCAAGATCGTCGCTCTATTGTTATCTGCGGTGTGTCCCGGTACGAGATCGTGATCCGATCGTGTAATTGTGACGCGTGGTTGTTGTTCACCTGTTACACACGTCGGTGTCACCGGCCGGGCTCGGCATCTTGGCGATGGCTTAACGGCAGCGTCCCGATCAGGGGCCAGGGTTGACTGGAGCAGAATGCAGTTCAAAAGGGTTGCCGCGGCGCTGGGTGCCTGTGCGGCGGTTGCGTCGGGATTGGTTTTCGGGGGATCGGTGGCAACGGCCGACCCCGGATGCCCGAGTCTGTATGTGGTGGCGATTCCCGGGACCTGGGAAACCGGCCACGACAAGCGCCCCACGCCGGGCATGCTCGCCCGGGTGACCAACGGCCTACCGTCCTCGGCGAAGGTCGACTACGTCACCTACGCGGCAACCGCTTTTCCGTGGGAAGGCGATATCTACGCCGACTCCAAGAAGGAGGCCGTGTCCAATGCGCGCGGCATGATCACCGATATGGTGCAGCGCTGCGGCGGCACCAAGGTCGCGCTGGTGGGTTACAGCCAGGGCGCCGACGCCGCCGGTGATCTCGCCGCCGAGATCGGTACGGGCCTCGGCCCGATCCGGCCGGAGAGTATCGCGGGTGTCGGGCTGATCTCCGATCCGCGGCGGGCACCCGGTGATGTCCAGGTCGGTCCCCCCGCGCCGGGCGCCGGTGCCGGCGGCCCCCGGGTCGGTGGATTCGGCTGGGTCGGCGACCGTACCCGCACGGTGTGCATTCCCGATGATCTCTACTGCGCCACCGCGTCGGATGATTTCGTCACCCGATTCGCCGGTTTCCTCGCCCAGAGTTCCGACGCCAATCCGGCCAATATCTGGCGTTACCAGCTGGAAGTCGGCGCCATCGTGAGCGATCTGCTCTCCAAGGGCGGTCTGCCCACATTGCAGGCCCAGCTGACCCGCAACGCCAACGAGCAGCGGGTCAAGGATCTCGACACCTTCTACCGGTCCGAGTCGCATGTCGCCTACGGCAGCTACAAGGTCGGCGGCGGCCAGACCGCGCTGTCCTGGATGCACAACTGGATCGCCGGAATGGCCTGATCAGCCGGAGATATTGCGGGGGAGCAGTTCCCAGACGTGTCCGTTCTCGTTGACGGTCGCCGCGGTGCGGCGACCGGTCCGGGAGAACAGGATCCGGGTGATCGAGCAGTAATCGATCGGGAAGGTCAGCGGCCGGGCCAGACCGAGAATGTCCTGCAGGGTGACATTGATGACGCCGCCGTGCGCGAACACCACCACGGTATCGGCGGCCGGGGTGGTGGAGGCGATCTCGGTGATCGCGTCGTGCACCCGGTGCCGGAAGGCATCGGCATCGATCTGCACCGGTAGGTGCCCGGCCTTGATCCGGTCGTAGGCGTCCCGGAACTCCACCTTGGCGTCCTCGATCGGGATATAGGACGGCAGGTCGCGATCGTATTCGGCCAGGTCGTCCATGGTGTCCACGTCCAGTCCCAGCTTCGCGGCCGTCGGTGCGGCGGTTTCGCGGGCCCGGCGTTGCGGGCTGCTGATCACCCGCACGATGCGGTGGTGTTCCAGGGCGGCCGGTACCCGTTCGGCCTGCTCCACGCCGATGGGCGCCAGACCGGGGTCGGCTGCCTGCCCGGCATTGTCGACCCGGAGCGGCTGGCCATGGCGAACGAGTATCAATTGCACCCGTCCACTCTGCCGCATCGGTCCGGTGGGTCGGCAGCGAGGTCGCGGAGCCGGATCGGCCGACCGAGGAAATCCCGGGTGGTCTCGAAAAGCACAGGGGCCGGTTCGCCGTGACCACGGCGAACCGGCCCCTGTGTACTGGGTGAGCCTATTGTCCGGTGGGCGGGTACGGCGGCTGGCCGCCCTGCGGGGGATTGGGGTAGTTCGGGTCGGACGGGTAGCCACCTTGCGACGGGTAACCACCCTGCTGCGGATAACCGCCCTGCTGGGGGTAGCCGCCCTGCTGCGGATAACCCTGGGGGGGCTGGCCGGGCTGGGGGAACTGACCCGAGGAGTTGTTGTCGTTCTTCTTCTTACGGGCCAGCAGAATGACACCGACGATGATCGCCACCACCAGCACGCAGCAGATGAGGCCGAACAGGCCGAAGCCGCCGCCTTTGCCCTTGCTCCTCTTGCGGGCGCTCAGCTCGACCGCGGACGCCAGCGTATCGGTGTTGGCCCAAGCCGAATAGTCCACCTGGCCGGCGTGGGTGAGCAGGTCCACATAACTCAAATCGAACCCCGTTCCGAAGGTAGGCCCCTCCTCCCGGGGCCGAAGTCACTACACCGTACTTCCCCGAGCAGCGGAGCGGAAACATTCCCTCCGGTCAGTACGGGGGAGTGCCTGATCATCGCGGCCGGACCAACGGGAACGGCTGGGTCTCGCGGAGTGCGCGCCCGGTCAGCAGCATGATCACCCGGTCCACGCCGAGGCCCAGACCACCGGTCGGCGGCATGGCGTGTTCCAGCGCGCACAGGAACTCCTCGTCGAGTTCCATGGCCGCCGGGCCGCCGTCGGCCGCGATGCGGGACTGGGCGGCGAGCCGCCGCCGCTGTTCCACCGGATCGGTGAGTTCGCTGCACCCGGAGCCCAGCTCGATACCCCACGCCACCAGATCCCAGCGTTCGGCCAGAGCGGTGTCGCGGCGCGCCGGGCGGGCGAGCGGCGACACCGAGTTCGGAAAGTCGGTGTAGAAGGTCGGTTCCCGGGTGGCCTCCACCACGAGTCGCTCATAGAGGGCGTAGACCGTCCGGCCCTCGTCCCAGCCGGGTTGATGGACGATATCGGCCTTCTCACACAGTTCCCGCAGGTCCGGTAGGGCGGTACGGGGCGTGATATCGACACCGACCTCCGCCGACAGCGCCTCGTATATCGACCGCACCCGCCATTCACCGGAGATGTCCACTGCGTGCAGCGAACCGTCCGGGGTAGGCCGCATGGCGATCATCGCATCATTGGCGGCCAGCGCGGCCTGCTGCACCAGCTGCCGGCACAGCGTCATCATGCGCCGGTGATCACTGTGCGCCTCATAGGCCTCCAGTACGGTGTATTCGGGCAGGTGGCGGGTATCGGCGTGGGTGTTGCGGAAACCCGGGCCCAGTTCGAACAGTTTCTCGACACCGCCGACACACAACCGCTTCAGCGCCGGTTCCGGAGCGGCCCGCAGATGCAGATCGGTGTTGTCGGCATCGATATGGGTGCGCAGACTGCGGGCGGCCGCGCCGCCGGGGCTGTGCTGCAGCACCGGTGTGGTGACCTCCAGGAATCCGCAGTCGTGCAGGGCATCGCGCAGGGCCCGCAGCACCGCACTGCGCCGGGTCAGCAGTTCGCGCGCTTCCCGGTCGATCATCAGATCCAGGTAACCGCGCCGCATCCGGACCTCCGGGTCACTGAGGCCGCGCCATTTGTCGGGGAGCGGGTGCAGGCATTTACCGAGCATCCGCCAATCCGCCACCAGCAGGGACAGTTCCCCGCGCCGGCTGTACCCCAGCTGACCGCTGACCGACACCAGATCTCCCAGATCGACGAGTTCACCGAATTCGTCGAGGCGTTGCCGGCCGAGCCGGCCGCGGTCGAGCAGCAGCTGGATATCGCTGGTCCAGTCCCGGACCACCCCGAAGATCACACCCCCGTAGTCGCGCCGGCGCAGTAGTCGTCCCGAGACGCGGACCGTCGTACCGCGCGGTGTCCGGCGGGCGGCGGCGACCGTATGCGTCGGCGGGAACGGCAGGGGATAGGGATCGACGTTCGCGGCGGCAAGCCGGTCCAGCTTCTCGATCCGCACCCGCACCTGTTCGCGCCGGTGCGCGGTGATCGGCTCCGGTTCGATCTCCGCGGGCCCGGTATTCGTGCCGGCGCGTGCGGGAGCCGGATGTTCCGGCGCGGCGCGGTGCCGGCCGGTATGCGTAAAAGCCGTGGATCTTCCGTCCGCCCGTGGCAGCAGACCTTCGGCACGCGCCGCGGCGACGGCGATCCGTGCCAGGTCGCGCGCGGAGTCGCACAGGACGTAGCGGGGATCCCACCGCGGCTGGTACCGCATACTCGCGCGGTGCAACTGGGCCAGCTGCCACCAGCGCGAGAAGGCCAGCGGCAGGGTGCGGGCACTGCGCACGAATCCGGCCGCGGTGTGCAGCGCGGCCAGGGGCTTCCGGGAGGTCGCCGGAATGTACTCGCGTGCCGCCGCCTCGAACACCGACCGGAACAGGGTGAAACTCAGCGAAACCTGGTGGATACCGTGCTGTTCGGCGCGCAGCGCGAATTCCGCGATCAGCAGGTCGGTCGTCTCCGTGGTGCTGCCGGGCGCCCGGCGCAGCAATTCCACTGTGGCGCCGGTCTTCCCCCAGGGCACCAGGGACAGCATCCCCAGCACCCGGTCGTCGGCGTCGACGGCTTCTACCAGCAGACAGTCACCGTCGCGGCGATCACCGAGACGGCCCAGGGGAAGTGGGTACCCGCGTTCGGTCTCACTGTGCCGCCACTCCTCGGCGCGTACCGTGAGCCGGGCGAGGTCGGCTGTCCCGATATCGCGGTGCCGGCGGATCCGGACTGTCACACCCGCTTTGCGGAGCCGGGTCACCGACTGCCGGACGGGCGCGAGTTCCGGGGCGGCCAGCGAGAAGCTGCGTGTGTCGAGGACGGCCTCCGCGCCAGCGGTCACCGCCGTGAGCCCGGCACGCTGGTAGACCGGTACGGCGGATTCGCTCGCTCCGATCACCGCGACCCGCCAGCCGAAATCGCGGGCGTGGTGCCGCCAGGTCTCGATCGCCTGTGGCCAGGAGTCACGCGCGCCGATCGGATCGCCGAGGGCCAGGCAGACTCCGTACTCCACGCGATAGCCGATGGCCGCCCTGCCGTTGGGTGTGAAGATCAGTGCCCGGTCCCGCCGGGTCGCGAAGTAGTCGATAGAACCGGAGGAGTCCGCGCCCGCCAGCAATTCGCGCAGCGCCGATTCGTCGGCGTCGGTGAGTGCGTACTCCGTGCGCTGGGTGCGGTGCAGGACCAGGGCGCTTGCGGTAACCGCCAGGGCGCCGAAGAGTCCCACCAGGAATTGGGCCGGGAAGGACGGTACGCCGGGGGTTTCCGGCGAGCCGGGTACCAGATGCACGGTGAGTTCGGTGATCACCCACAGCGCACGTTGCGCGACGGACGACAGTGCTCCGGGAAGCAGCTGGACCACACCTCCACCGGCGACGGCCGCCATCAGCAGGCCGGCGGCCAGGGTCAGCGCGGCCGGGCGCAGCGCGCAGCGGCGGATCCGCGCGCCGAATTCCGCGCGGCTCAGGGCCAGTACGGTCAGCGCGGCCAGGTGGATCAGCGCGGCCACCGCGGCATGCCGGTCGTGTGCGCGCACCAGATCGGCCAGGTTCGCCGGGACCCAGCTCGCCGTGTAGAGCACCAACGCCCACCAGGCGACCCGCTTGCGCCCGGCCAGTCCGAGCGTCAGCAATCCGAGCAGTCCGGCCCACAGCAGGTTGGTATCGGGTGCGTACAGGTAGTAGCGATCCAGGTAGTGGCGGGCGCCGGCGAGTGCCGCCGACAGGGCCGGGGAAAGACTCCACAGCAGGCAGGCGGCCGTGAGAACACCCGAGACCAACGTGGCGACACGCGGTATCGCCGCGGACCGCCCGGGCGTGCCGGAGGGGCCGGGTGGTGCGGGGTGTCGCGGTTCCTGCGTGGATATCACGGTTCCAGTCTGCCGCCAGGAATCACCGAATCATGGCTGTGGCCCGGCGTGTTAATGGTATATCGGTCCGGAAACGCATGTATTTCCCTCTGCGCGGGCGCGGTTGGCCGATATGGGAAACCGGGTCCCGGGCGTGGCGCGCGAAGCGGCCGTGAAATGCCCCAATTGTCTTCTTGTTACGCATCCGGCGCTGTCCGCGCGCCGCGTGCCCGGGGCCGGTCGGAAAGCGCCGTGACCGGGGGAGTAAGCATGAACCTATGTCGGATCCCATCGATGTGCCGATCGACGACGGCGCCATACGGCTCGGGCAGTTCCTGAAGCTGGCCAATCTGATCGAATCCGGGGCGGAGGCCAAAACCGTGATCGCGGCCGGTCTGGTGCGCGTGAACGACGAGGTCGAATTGCGCCGCGGACGGCAGTTACAGGTCGGCGATGTGGTCGCCATCGCCGGTCACTCCGCCCGGGTGAGCGGCGGATAACGCCGGCCCGGCCGTTACCGGCACCGAACCGCGGCGATCAGGGTTCGGCGCGGACCACGATGCCGTCGTGGTCGCTGTAGAGCATCTCGCCGGGAATGAAGGTGACGCCCCCGAACTCCACCGGGACGTTCTTCTCGCCGCTACCGGTCTGGGTGCTCTTGCGCGGATTCGTGCCCAGGGCCTTCAGGCCGATACCGAGGGTGCGCAGAATCGCGGAGTCGCGGACCGCGCCATTCACCACGACCCCGGCCCAGCCGTTGTCGACCCCGCGGCCGGCGATGATATCGCCGACCAGGGCGGTGTGGATGCTCGCGCCGCCGTCGACGACCAGGACCTGCCCGGCGCCGGGCTCCCCGAGTGTCTGTTTGACCAGCAGATTGTCCTGGAAGCAGCGGATCGTGGTGATCCGGCCGGAGAACACCTGGCGGCCGCCGAACTGGATGAACTGGGTGTCACAACTGCGGATATCGGGCCCGATCTCGTCGGCGAGATCCGCGGTGGCCACCTGCTGCTCTGATTCGGTCACGGTCCCGATTGTGCCGGGTGCGTACCGGCCGCGCCCATCAACCCCCGTGCCCGGGCTGCGTCATCCGCGCGTCGCGGTGCTGCGGGCGATAGCGCAGGTTGTACACCTCACGATCGCAGTCCTTGCATTTCTCGTGATCGACCAGGTCCGGATCCAACCCGTGCTGGACCAACCGGTACCGCCGCCACACATAGGTCAGTGCGATCGTGAAGATGATCAGCGGGACGATCATCATGACGATCAGGCCCAGCTTGAGGGTCATAGGGCCCGGGAACAGCAGGATCAGCACGAAGAAGGGGATGATCGGTCCGACGAACCGGATCAGGTAGCGCTCCATCGCCCCGCGGCCGACGACGTCCTGGACCACCCACGCGTGCAACTCCGCGGGCAGTTCGCCGCCCAGATCGTAGGCGATCCGTTGCTTGAAGGTCGGCTTGTCCATAGCTCCAGGCTATGCCTGTGTGATATCGCTCACCAGGGGTAATTCGAGGCGTTGTGTTCAGCCCCGGCCGTGCCGTCGCTCGTAGGCGGCGCGCTCGCGCTCCGCCCGGCGGCGGACGTCGGCGTCGGCCAGCCCCGGATCCAGGCCGTGCTTGACCAGCCGGTTGCGCAGGAAGACGTAGGTCAGCGCCACGGTGAAGTAGATCAGCGGCAGCAGGAGCAGCGCCATCATCGACGCTCCTATCCACAGCGGCCCGGGGACCAGCAGGAACAACACCAGCACCAGCACCAGCGGCACCAACATCCGCACAAGGTAACGGCGGGTCGCACCCGGCCCGGTGAGATCGTTCAGCACCCAGTCGGAGTATTCGGCGGGCAGGGTTCGGCCACAGATGTACCCGATCCGCTGGAGGAGATTCGGAGTCGGGGCACCGGCAGCCATGGACCCAGGCTATCCCGTGACCGCCAGCGACGCTGCCAGCCCGAACACCACCGCCATCACCGAAACCTCCACCACCGCGCGCCGCAGCGAGCCCTCGGCCGGCATCTGATGCCGGGCCGCCGCTACCACCCAGCTACGCCGCCACCACCAGCCCAGCGCCAGCAGGACCGCCAGCAGCACTGTCTTGGCGAGCATGATCCGTCCGTAGCCGGTGGTGACGAACGGTGCGATACCGCCGAGGCGCACCAGACCGTTGATCACGCCGGTCAGCGCCACCGCGGCGATCATGGGCAGCGCGACCGCCGAGTACCTGGGCAGGGCGTCGGCCCACCCGCGGCGGCCACGCACCACCAGGGCGAGCGCCAGCAGCAGACCGAGCCAGGTCGACGCCGCGAGCGCATGGACCCCGGCCAATACCGACCCGGCCGGTTGCTGCGACATATGCCCCGTGATCGGCCGCAGGGTCACGCTGACCGCGGCGAACACCAGCACCAGGTCCGGTGAGCGCTGCCCGGCCCGCCGGAAGGGGGGGGGGGGGGGGGCCCCCCCGGCCCCCCGGGGGGCCCGCCGGGGCGCGCGCCGCGGGCCCCCCCGGCGGGGCGCGCGCGGTTGGGCCCCGGCGTAAGCCCCGAACAC
>NZ_JBKOOL010000004.1:0-82521 GCF_046764065.1 Nocardia sp. NPDC002869 | reverse complement strand
CCCCAAAGCGATGCAGGTCCAGTACCTGACCAAAGCCACCACGGGCCTACGGGCGGTCGCGGAACTCACGGAGGTCCCCGACTTCGCCGCGATCACCGAGGGCCGGGACCTGACGATCCCGGTATCGATCTACGACAGAACCGGCAAGGAAGTGGTCCACGCCGACATCACCACCTGGGTCACCCCGAATACCTAGCGATACGCGCGCCCGGCAGGGCGGAGGTGGACCACCCATGGCGGAACCGAGGGAAACCAACGACTCACCGCCGTCGGCGAGCGCAACAGGGGACCCCAGAGACACCACAGCACCGCGGCGGAAATACCGACAGCGTTGCAGACCCCTCCACGAAGTCGGCTGCCCCAGAGGCCGCCTCTCCATAAGGTGGCAGTCGTGTGCGTCTCCATCGATAGAGCAACATTCAGCGGCACCATCGTCTATGTCGGAAGAGTCGATCATCCCTATCATGGGGTGATCCATGTTCTCGGATACCAGAACACCGTCGCCGACCTCGCCGGCGGCCCCAACGCCATGCTCCTGCACCTGCCCGCCGCTGAGACCATGACGCCGGACAACTTTATTTCGGTCCGGCATCACGGAGACGTCCTGCAACAAATGGTGGATGCCGTGAATCCACCCGCAGCGAACGCTCCGGAGGACGATGACGTCATCTGGATGGATTCCGGCCCGGAGGTCTCCGTTTTCGAGCACGATGTGTACACGGTGCTGCTCGCGGCCTCCCCGCAGCGGATCCCCGAGGTCCTCGATCGCGTTCCTCGACGCAGGAGGCCTGCAATTCGCTCCGACCTGTTCACCTTCTACGCCGAACACTTCCCGGACCACACCATTGCGTTGTGCTGCTTCGACAATGCGGAAGCCGAGCAGGCCAAGCCACTGATGTTGTGGTACAAGCCCGCCGAGCCCGACCTGTTCGTCGCGCCCGCCCTGGACTCCCACACCGGTCGTGCGCCCCATCCGGGCGATCCCGTACCTGTCGATCATTGGATCCTGTTCGGCAGCGATGAGGCCCCGCCGGGATGGGGTCGCCGGGTCGACTATCCGGCCGACATGTCCCCCCGCGGATTACGCTCCTATCTGCCGGACACGGTGATCGGCCGCTACTACGGCGAGGGTCGGATGCTGCCCAATGGTGACTTCGCTATCGACCACAGCGATCTGTTCCTCGACAATCCCGAAGACCGGATCCGTCGGGTCCGGCCCGGTGCTGATTGCCCTCCCCTGCCCTCACCCCGTTGAATGCAGTACATGGCAGACAGCGTGGTCCGTGAGTTCGATATCTGTGTGGTCGGGCTGGGCCCATCCGGGCGGGCGCTGGCCAACCGGGCCGTCGTGGCCGGTCTTCGGGTCGCCGCCGTCGATCCCCGCCCGGATCGCCTGTGGCCGCCGACTTTCTCCTGCTGGATCGACGAGCTCCCGGACTGGTTGCCGCACAGTGTGATCGCGAGCCGGATTCCGGCACCGGTGGTCTGGACGACCTCCGAGATCAAGATCGAGCGACCCTATTGTGTGCTGTCCAAGCCGCTGCTGCGCGACGCGCTCTCACTCGATGACGCCCAGGTGTACGCGGGGCGGGCGGTGCGGGTGGACGCACGCGAGGTCGAGCTGGCCGACGGCACGGTGATCCGCGCGGCGGTGGTGGTGGATTCGCGCGGGATGCCGCCGCTGGGCGACCGGCGCGCGGCCAGCGCGCACGGGATCTTCGTGAACGCCGAGACCGCGGCGCCGATGGTCGGGGAGGGTGAGGGCCTGCTGCTGGACTGGCGGCCGGAGAACGGTGCCGGACCCGACGAACCGCCGTCGTTCCTGTATTCGGTGCCCCTCGGGGACGGCACCGTGATCTTCGAGGAGACCAGCCTCGGCCTACGGGGCGGGATGCCGCAGCACGAACTGCGCAAGCGCACTCTCGCGCGGCTGGCGGCGCACGGTATCGAACTGACCGGCGCGGAGCCGACCGAGGCCGCGCACTATCCGCTGGACACCCCGCCGCCGAAGAACGGGGTGGGAAAGGTGGTGCCCTACGGGTCGCGCGGCGGGATGATGCACCCCTGCACCGGCTACAGCGTCGCCGATTCGTTCGCGCTGGCCGATACCGCGGTCACCGCGATTCTGGCCGGCGAGGACCCGATCGCCGCGCTGTGGCCGTGGCAGGCCCGGCTCACCTACTGGATGCGGATGCGCGGTCTGTGGGGATTGGGCCGGTTGACCACCGAGCAGTCGATCGCCATGTTCGATTCCTTTTTCTCCGCCTCGCCGCGGGGACAGCGTGCCCTGCTCTCGGCCCACGACGATTACGCGGCGCTGGGCGCGGTCCTGTTCAATACCGTCTCGCACACCTGGCCGTTCCGCTGGCGCTACGACCTGGTCGGCTGGACCCACCGCGACCGCTGGGCCGGCTACCCGTTCGCACCGGCCACTTCCGAGACACGGTCGTCCGAGTCCCGGAAGTAGCCGGCCGCGATCAGCCGCTGCGCTCGGCGGATTTTCGGTAGCCGCGGACGGCGGGATAGCCGAACACCAGGATGGCGCCGACCACCCACAGCAGGGTGTCGACGAGCGGTTCGGCGACCGGACCGCCGAAGGACAGCCCCTTCATCGCTTCGATGGCGCAGCTCATCGGCTGATTCTCCACCGTCGACCGCAGCCAGCTCGGGTAGGCGAACACCGGGACGAAACCGGAATTGAAGAACAGCAGCAGGTTCATGAAGATCGCGACCAGCTGGACCAGCAGCGGGCCTTCGGTGGAGGCCGCGAGCGCGGTGATGAAGACGGCGAAGGCGAGCCCGAACAGGATCGGGATCCCCATGAGTCCGAGTGCGGCCCACGGCCCCTGGTCGAAGCGGAATCCGAGGGCGAAACCGACGGCGATGATGATGACCGTGGTGAGCGAGATCCGGATCACCTCGGCGAACAACCGGCCGGTCAGGCTCGCCGCGCGATGGATCGGCATGGTCCAGAACCGGCCCAGCAGCCCGGTGGCCTTCTCGACCTTGAAGCCCAGCGCGCTGACCACCGCGCCCGTCATCGCCGCGACAAGGGTGATCATCGGGACGGTGCCGTAGATGGCGGGCTTCCCGGTGAAACCGGAGATGGAATCATCGAGCACGATCCAGAACATCACCAGGGTCAGTGCCGGGTACACGATCGTCTGGATGGTGGTGGCCGGATCGCGGAGCCAGGCCGTCAGCAGCCGTTTGCACTGGATGGAACTGTGTACCGCCCAGACCACCAGCGATCGCTCGGACCGCGGCTCGACCCGGGGCAGTTCGAGCGCGGCGATATGGACCGGCAACTCTTCGGTTCCGGTCGCGGTGGGTCGTTCGATAACGCTCATGACCGCCTCACACTCGCCCAGACCGCGAACGGGGTGAATACCGCCGCCGCACCGACCAGCCAGAACACTCCCACTCGCAATACCTCCCAGGTCACCCCGTCACCCGCCATATCGCGCAGTGCGTAGGCGAACTGGGTGATCGGCTGATTACGTACGAACGGCCGCACCCATTCGGGGAAACCGGTCTCGGGCACGAAACCGCACGACATCATGCCGAAGATCAGCGTCGGCAAGGTGAGCGCCTGGCTCAGCGAGGCAGGGCTCTTGGTCAGGCTGCCCAACCCGTCCGCGCCGACCGCCAGCACGGTGCCGACGGCGAGCGCGAAAGCACAGAAGCCGACGGTCTGACCCCAGCCGGCGGTGAACTCGAAACCGATGAGGTGGCCGTAGATCAGGGCCGCGGCCAACGATACGACCGAGCGGAACAGCCCCGCCGCGATCCGCGAGCCCAGCGGTACCAGCATGCCGATCGGCATGGTCTGCAATCGGGTGCTGAACCCGGTGAGCGCCTCGACGGCGGCCAGCTGCGCATTGGACATCATGGTGAACGCCATGGTCTGCAGCACCACGATCGGCATGACGAACTGCGCGTAGTCGATGCCCTGGAACTGCATCACAAAGCGCAGCGGGAGATAGAAACCGAGGGTGAAGACCAGCGGCATCACGATCGCGGCGATCATTTCGCCTTTGGTGACCATGGTCCAGACGACGCGTCCGGTCAATGCCCGCCACTGCGCGAACACGGACACCCGCGGCTGTGGGAGATCACCGAACAGGTCGCGGCGGGATACCGCGGGAGCGCTCACGCGGGATCACCCGGCCGGCCGGTACCGCCCGAGTGCCCGGTGATGGAGAGGAACACATCGTCGAGGGAGGGGCGGCGCAGCCCGATATCGGCCAGGGTGATGCCGGCGGCATCCAACCGGCGCAGCGCCTCGGCCAGCGTCGCGGCACCGTCGGGCGCCGGGATGGAGAGGCGTTCGGCTCCGGCGAGTTCGGCGGCGACGGCCGGCGGAACCAGGTCCCCCAGCGCGGCGGCGGCCCGGGCCAGCTGGGTCGGGTCCAGCGGGACGACCTCGCAGTAGCTGCCGCCGGTCTTCTCCTTGAGTTCGTCGGCGGTGCCCTCCGCGATCACCGTGCCCTTGTCGATCACGATGATGTTGTCCGACAGAACGTCGGCTTCTTCCAGGTACTGGGTGGTGAGCAGCACGGTGATGCCCTGCTCTTTCAGCGCGCTCACCAGATCCCAGACACCTTGCCGGCTGCGCGGGTCGAGACCGGTGGTCGGTTCGTCGAGGAACACCACTTCGGGCCGGACCACCAGACCGCAGGCGATATCGACCCGCCGCCGCATCCCACCGGAATACTGGCGGACCGGGCGGCGGCCGGAAGCGACCAGGTCGAATTCTTCGAGCAACGCGTCGGCGCGCTTACGCGCCGCCGATTTGCGCAGGCCCATCAGCCGGCCGAACAGTTCCAGGTTCTCCCGGCCCGACAGGTTCTCGTCGAGGGCGGCGTACTGGCCGGTCATCATGATCGAGCGGCGCACCCCGGCCGGATCCTTGCGGATATCGTGACCGGCCACCACCGCGCTCCCGGAATCGGGACGCAGCAGGGTGGACAGGACCTTCACGGTGGTGGTCTTGCCCGCGCCGTTGGGCCCCAGGACGCCGAGCACCGTGCCGCGGGCGGCCGCGAAGCTCACCCCGCGCAATGCCTGCACTTCACCGAAGGATTTGGTGAGGCCCTCGACGCGGACGGCGTCCGCCCAGACGGGCCCGGCGCCGTGGGGGCGAGGAGCGAGCGCCGGCGCGGCACGGCCGTTCCCGTACTCCGATGTCCCGGCGCCGGGGGTGCGGGAATGCACCGATCGAAGCGGTGGGGCATTCTCGCCGGCGGCTGTCACGGCTTCGTTCGAAATCGGCATCAACTCTCCACTATCGGCCTGATCGGCGGGCGGGGTGACCGGCGCACCGGTATCCCCCTGGATGATCCCTGGCGCCGGGCGCGATGTTACCGGCCGAGGAATAGGCGCCGGAGCACCGCCTTTACCCCATGCCGGGTCAAACCAAATGTGCCTTTGCTCACAGCGACGTCGCGGCCGGTCATCCACCCTGGTCGGCGGTGCAGGGACAGTTCATGGGCAGTGCTCGTACCTTGTCGGCGCTACGCCACCACCATAATCTGAGTGCCATGGCCGATACCGCGCAGCCCGAGGTGGCGACGCGTTCGGGAGGACCCGGCCGACCGAGCGTGCTCACATCCCACGACCCCCGCACCGGCGAGGTGGTGGGCAGTTATGCCGTTGCCGGCCCCAGCGAACTCGAACGCGCGGTCCATGCCGCGCGCACGGTCGAGGACTGGTGGTCGACAGCGGGTTTCGGAACTCGCAAACGACTCCTGCTGGAGTGGAAACGGGTTATCGCGCGCCGGGCCGCGCAACTGGTGGAGATCCTGCGCGACGAAACCGGCAAACCCGAGGCCGACGCGGCGATCGAAGTCATGCTCGCCGTGGAGAACCTGGACTGGGCGGCGCGCAATGCCGGTCGCGCGCTGAGCCGGAAACCGCTGGCCTCCAACTGGCTCACCCGCAATCAGCGGGCGTCGGTCGGCTATCTGCCGCTGGGTGTGGTCGGCGTCCTCGGCCCCTGGCAGAACCCGGTTTTCACACCGATGGGCTCGATCGCCTACGCCATGGCCGCGGGCAACGCGGTGGTTTTCAAACCGCACGCGGTGACCAGCGGCACCGGGCTGTGGCTGGCCGAGACGTGGCGCGAGATCGCCCCCGACAGGCCCGTGCTGGCGGCGGTCACCGGCGACGATTCGACCGCGGCCGCGCTGTGCCGCGCCGGGGTCGACAAGATCGCGTACGCGGGGCCGGAAGCCGAAGGCCGCGAAGTGATCTCGCTGTGCGCCCAGACCATGACCCCGGTGGTGGTCGAGAACTCCGGCAAGGGCGCGATGATCGTGCACGTCGACGCGAAACTCGACGACGCCGCCGACGCCGCGGTGTTCGGGGCCATGGCCAATGCGGGCCAGAACGCGACCGGCGTCCAGCGGGCCTATGTCGCGGCCTCGGTCTACGACCAGTTCCTCGAGCTGGTGGTCACACGGGCCCGCGCCCTGAAGCCCGGCGCGGACCGGCGGTCGTCCTATGGACCGATGATCCTGGAATCGCAGACCGAGGTGGTGCGCAAACAGGTCCGCGACGCCTTGGCGCGCGGCGGACGCGCGGTGGTCGGCGGCCTGGATTCCATCCGTGAACCCTACGTTGAGCCCATCGTGCTGGCCGATGTACCGGAGGAGAGTGTCGCCATCACCGAGGAGGGCATCGGCCCGGTCCTCATCGTGAACAAGGTGCGCGATCTCGACGACGCCGTGGACCGGATCAACGATGCCGGCCGCGGTATCGCGGTCTCGGTATTCACCCGCGATATCGCCGAGGTCGAGGTCTACGCCGAACGCCTGCGGGTCGGGGTGGTCACGGTCAATACCGCCACCACCTACGCCAGTATCCCGGCGCTGCCCTTCGGCGGGATCGGCGAATACGGGCAGGGGCACAGCCACGGCGTACACGGGCTCCGCGAATTCAGCCGCACCCTGTCCATCGCCCGCAACCGGTACGGAGAACTGCTGGGCCTGTCCAGCTTCCACCGCAATGGGCGGCGACTGCGGGTGGCGCGCACGGTATTCCGGTTCCGCCACGGCTGACCGACGACTTCCGGGCCGTGTCCGGCGGCCCCGCGGACGGGCCGTCCGGCTCCGTCGCCGCACCGCGGTAGGCCGCCTTCACCCGGCCGATTCACGCCCCAGAGCGGCGAGCCGATCCCACGCGGGCGAGGTGCTGCCGACCGACCCGGTCACCAGCCGGAGCAGCTCCGTATCCAGGGCGGGGATCGTACGGCCCGGCTCGCTGTTCCGGCCCGCCGGCCAGCCAGCGCACGGTACGCCTCGCCAGGTCCGGCAGCCGCGGGTCGGCGGGTGACAAGTCGAACGCGGCATCATGCTCGAGATACAGGGCGCCGAACTCGGGATCGTGCAGCGCGTCGAGCTTGTCGGCGACCCAGTCCGCCGCCTGCGCCGGCGCCACCGAATGCAGCAGGATCCAGATATCGCGCTCCATCCGCACGGCGCGTTCGCTCGCGCCCAGCCGCCGCAGCCGATCGAGGTACCCGAGCCCTTCTCCTGCATCTCGTCCTCGGCCGAGCCGAGCCCGCGACTTCGAGGCGATGAACCGGCGCCGAGCTCACCACGCCGCGCTTCGTCCCACCCGGGCGCGCGACGCCGATCAGACCGTCGGAGAACCGAGCGTGGCCGCCATCATGAGGGCATGCACCCGGGCCATGTGCTGAGGCCGGGAATCGAAACGGATCAACCGGCCCACATCGATGACCTGGCCGATCGCCGAATGCACCCGGAAGCGCGCCTCGATCGGATCACTGTCGAGCAGATTCGCCCATTCCTGCACGTTCTGCCGCTGGATGGCCCGCAGTTTGTGCTGTTCGGCCGGGGGCAGGTTCGGGAATTCCGCGTAGTACACCGGCATGATCTCCGGCATGGCGAAACTGAGCCGGACGTAGCGGTCGGCGATCTTGTCCACCGCGTCGGCGCGGCCGCTCGCCTCGGCGAGCGCCTCGGTGATGGCGAAGGCCAGCCGGTCGCCGGTGCGGTGGAAGGCCGCCGCCAGCAGATCGGATTTACTGCTGAAGTATCGGTAGACGCTGGAGGCGTTGATACCGACCGCCGCGCCGATCTCCTCGATACTGGCCTCGTGGTAGCCGCGGCGGCCGAAGATCCGGATCGCCTCGGTGAGCAACTGCTCCCGTTTGGAGGTCACCGGCAGACCGCGCGGGATGTTGTCGGGTTCGCCGGGCCCGGGTGCGGGCGGGAGTTCGGTACGCACGATCGACCAGGCCATATCGTGCAGCAGCGGCAGCAGTTTGGCGCTGGACAGAGCGGTCCGATGGGCCGAGATACTGCCGATCACGCTGAGCACGGCGGCGGCCAGCAGGGCGATGTCCTCCGGTGGGGCGTCCGGGCGGAGCTGCGCGATCGGCGCGGCCAGCGTGTTGTTGATCTCGTTGTAGAGAGTGCGGATGCGGGCACGGTCGGGCTGCTCCAGATAGCGGCCCTCCCACCGGTACAGACCGGCCTCGCGCCGGATCTCGATGGTGTGCTCGGCGACCGCCCGGATGAGGGCGTCGAGACGTTCGTCCGGCTTCGCTTCCGGCTCGTCCGCGGCCCGGGCGGCCTCGAGCAGTTGCCGGGCGCCTTCCTCCGCGGCGGCGACCAGCAGGGCGTATTTATTGGCGAAATGGCGGTACAGTGCGGGACCGGAGATCCCGACCTCGGCCGCGATCTCGTCCACACCCACCGGGTAGTAGCCACGTTCGCTGAAGGCCCGGGCCGCGGCGCGCATGATCTGCACCTTGCGGTCCTTGGGCCGGCGTCGCCCGCCCTGGCCGTTGCCACGGTCGACCGGACGCACGCGCACCGGGTCCACCCGGCTGCTATCCGCGACCATGTATTCTCCGTTCGCCTCGGCGGCGCCGCCGGTGTTGACAGCGCCCGACAAGTCAACCTAAGTTAACCACAATTCGCAACGTTAACCGCTATTCGCCACCCGGTCGGCACCGGACGGCACCCGATGGAGCGCGCATGGTCAACACAGATTCCCCCACCACGCAGCCGGCGGGTTTCTCCGCCGTGCAGGACGGCCGGGTACTGCGGGTCACCCTCACCAAGCCCAAGCGCAAGAACGCGCTCGACTACGACTCGCTGGTCGCCCTGGGCGACACCTTCCTCGCCGCCGCGGAGGACAAAGCCGTGCGGGTGGTCGTGCTCACCGGCGACGGCGGCGACTTCTGCACCGGCGCCGACCTGGCCGCCAGCGCCGAAGAAGGCGCCCGCGGCATCACCCCCGACCAGGTGATGGACGCCGCCAACCGGCTCGTCCGCGCCGTCGTCGACCTACCGGTACCGGTTATCGTCCGCCTCCGGGGCGCGACCGCCGGGGTCGGGGTCGGTATCGCGCTGGCCGCCGACCTGGTCTACGCCGAAGCCGACTCCTACCTGCTGCTGGCGTTCATCAATATCGGCCTGATGCCCGACGGTGGCGCCGCGGCGCTGGTGGCCGCGGCCGCCGGCCGTCCGCTGGCCGCGCGGATGGCACTGCTCGGCGAACGCCTGTCCGCCCCCGCCGCCCGCGCCGAAGGCCTGCTCACCGAAGTCCTGGCCACCACCGAGGAACTGGATGCCGCCGTCGAGGCCGCCGCCGAGAAGATTTCCCACGGCCCGCGGCGGGCCCTCGAACTCACCAAGAAGGCGCTCAACCGCGCCACCCTCGGCGCTCTGGACTCGGCTCTGGCCGACGAGAAGGCCGGCCAGGTGGAACTGCTGCGATCCCCCGACTTCTTCGAGGGCGCCGGCGCCATGCTGGGCAAACGCCAAGCGGTCTTCGCGGAGTAGGCGCGACCCCGCCGACGAAAACACCCGCCCTGCCGGTGGCAGGGCGGGTGTTTTCGTGACCGTGGAGCGGGCTAGATGCCCAGGCCGCGGGCCAGGACCGGCCAGGACACCTTGAACTCGTCCTCCCAGTAACCCCAGGAGTGGGTACCCGAGTCACGGAAGTTGAAGGTGGCCGGGATACCGAGGGAATCCAGCCGCGTCTTCAGGTTGTGGGTGCAGAAGTTGGTGCCCGCCTCGATGACGCCGCCGACCAGGATCTGGTTGGCCAGCCCGTAGGAGCCGGGCAGGGTGTGCGGGCCGTTCAGGGTGTCCCAGCGGCCGGGCAGACCGTTACCGGTGGAGACGTAGAGTTCGAGCCCGCGCAGCCCTTCGGCGTGCACGTACGGATCGTTCGCGGCCCATTCCGGCGAGCCCTGCGGACCCCACATGTTGTCGGTGTTGCCGCCGCCCCACGTGTTCACGGTGAGCTTCACGAACTCCGAACCGACCGGGTCGCTGGTCTGGGCGCAACCGCTGTAGGCGGCGGCCGCCTTGTAGAGACCGGGCTTGGCGATCGGCAGGGCCAGCACGGTGGTGCCCGAGGTGGACAGACCGGCGAGGCCGTTCACGCCGTTGGTGCCCAGTGCGCCGTCGATCAGCGGCGGGAGCTCTTCGGTGAAGAAGGTCTTCCACTTGTTGCGGCCCAGCGCCGGATCGTCTTTGATCCAGTCGGTGTAGTAGGTCCAGGAGCCGCCGATGGGCTGGATCACATTGACGTTCTTGTCGGACAGGAATTCGAGGGTGTTGGTCTGGGCCTGCCAGGACGCCGAGTCCTCGCCGCCACCCGCGCCGTTGAGCAGGTAGAGGGTGGGCCGGGGCACCGAGGCGTCGGCCGGGCGCTGGACGTCGACGACAATGTCCTTGTCCATGGCCACCGAGTTCACGTAGAGCCGCAGATTGCGGTCGTCCTTGTACTCGGCCTTGACGATGCGTGACCCGTCGGGCGCGGTGGGGTCGGCGAGCAGTGTCTTGGACTCGATGATCGGATCCGCACCGGCGGTGCTCCCACCGAGACCGGTCATCACACCGGTAAGAACTGCCGTGGCCGCGACCATTGCCGCGGCGCGTCTACCGCCACGCCGGGTGAGTCGACGTATCAATTTCACACCTTCGCTTCGTCTCGAATTTTCATCCGGGCTCTTTCCCCACCGCAACAACCGGCTCCAGGACCCGAACGACTCACAGTAACGGGGCATGATTCGTACACCCCGAGAGTTCTGTCCTGTAGTCGTACTTTGCGGACATATCGTTACCGTAGCGTTGCCCGAAAATCTTGTTCCGGTCGACCGGATCGGAGATTCGGTGACGGCGCCCGGTCGGCTCGGAAATTCGGGACACCGCGGAGTGGTTTCAATCATGCCCGCCCCGCCGGGAGCCACTTATGAGCGACCCGCCGACGCGTTCGACACGCCCGAGATATTCCAGCACACCGTCCCGGCGGCGGACCAGGTCCCCCGTCCGGTACAGCCGTCCACCACCGCCGGTGGCGACGAACCGCGAGGCCGTCTCCGCGGCGGCGCCGTAGTAACCCCGGGCCAGCTGCGGACCCCCGATGTACATCTCGCCGACGGTGCCCGGCGGTACCGGACGCAACTGCTCGTCCAGCAGATACACCCGGTCGTTGGTGACCGGCCGCCCGCCGACCGACCCCACGGTGATCACACCCGTCTCGTTGTGGCCGTACCAGATCACCAGTTCCGCGCCGGGCAACAGCGTGGTGAACCGTTCGACACCGCCGGGCGGGAGGGCCGCGCCGTCCACGACGACCCGGCGCAGGCTCGGATGCGCGGCGCGGCCACCGCCGTCGGTCACCGAATCGAGGAACCGGTCCAGCAGGGACGGGACCACGTGCACGATCGTCACCCGGTGGGCGGCGATCGAACGGGACAGGTCGGCGGCCCGGCCCGGATGGTCGGGCATCAGGATCTGGGCACCGTGGTGCAGCGGCCGGAACAACTCCCACAAAGTGATATCGGTCACAGTCGGCGCCGCGTGCAGCACCAGATCGGACGAATCGTAGGGATGGCTGCGCTGCGCCCGCCGCAGTCGCTCGACCAACTGCCGGTGCGTGCTCGTGACACCGGCCGTGCCGCCGGGGACGAACCGGATATCGGCGAGGTCGTCGGCGGCGACGGGCGGGAAGGCGGCCGGGTCGGCGGGCAGGTCCAGATACAGCAGGTCGATGGCGACCACCGAGATACCGGTGCCGGTGGTGAGACCCTCGTCCGAGGTGCTCAGCACGCAGATCGGAGCCGCCGTGGCCAGCAACTCGTCGACTTCCGCGGCCGGGCGGCCGGGATCGACCGGCACGTATCCGCCGCCTGCGCGCAGTACCGCGCAGACCGCGACCACCAGGTCGATACCCGGTCGCATGGCCACGGCGACCAGGGTCCGGTCGCCGACGCCGAAACGGATCAGTTCCACGGCCAGCGCCCGGGACTTGCGGTCCAGTTCGCTGTAACTGAGCACCCGCGCGCCCTGCCGCACGGCCGGGACCGTGGGAGTCCGCCTCACCTGTTCGTCGAACAGCGACAGCAGGGTGCTCTGGTCGTCACGCGCGGCCAGATCGACGATCGGAGACATGTAGGCGGTCGTCTCCACATCGGGGATCGGCCGCAGGAAGGTGGTGGGCTCCGGATCGGCGGTGAGCTCGGGGTCTGCGGTGAGCTCGGGGTCTGCGGTGAGCTCGGGCCCGGGTGTGGCCGCGGGGGCCGCGGGCTTCGAAGGCTTCAGAGTCCAGTCGCGGGGCTCCGACGACGCCGTCTCGTCCCGGAGGGGTTGCGGCCGGCGCCGCGGCAGGGCCGGCGGGAGCTCGACCGGCGCCGATTCGACCTCACCGCGCGGCTCGCGCCGCGGCAGCGCGGCCGGGCCGGGGTCGGCCGCGGTTCCGGCGACCGGCCCGTCCGATTCCACCGCGGAGCGGGCTCCACGCTGCGGCAGCGCCGGCGCACTCACCGATTCGGGCTCGGCGCCGGCGGGCGCGGGTCGCGTCTCGGCGGCCGGGCTGCGCACCGGCAGCGGATCCGGCACGGGCCCGCTCTCGGTGGACACGGACTCGGAAGGGCCGACCACCGGATCGTCGTCGGGCTGCGCGCCGCGCCGAGGCCGGCGCTGCGGCAACGACACCGCTGCCGGCTCGGATGCCCCGGCCCGTTCCGGCTCGGACGCCCCGGCCGGTTCCGGTTCCGCGAGCGAGCCGCTGTCATGCCGCGGGCGGCGCTGAGGCAACCCCGGAGCCGCGGCGGCTTCGGGCGAATCCATCTCTGTGCCGGAACGTTCCGGTTGGCCCGCGGATGCGGACCGGCGGCGAGGCAGCGCGGGCGGCGGGGGCTCGTCGGCTTCCACCGGCTCGGCGACAGCTCCGCCGCCGTACCGCGGCCCGCCCTGCGGCGCCGCCGAGGGGTCGGGAGCCTGCTCCGATACCGGCTCACCGGCAGGACCATCGTCGTGCCGGGACCGGCGCTGCGGCAGGACCCCGGAACGTGCGGCCGGTTCCGGACTCGCGGCACCGGGGGCCGAATGCGACGGTCCCGAGCCGCGTTGCGGCAGCGAGGCCGGGCCTGGGTCCGCCACCGCCGCGAAGTCCGTATCGGGTCGCGATGGACGCTGCGGCAACGAAACCGGATCCACCGTCGCAGCAGAATCCGCATCCGGCCGCGAACGACGCTGCGGCAACGAAACCGGATCCACCGTCGCAGCAGAATCCGCATCCGGCCGCGAACGACGCTGCGGCAACGAAACCGGATCCACCGTCGCAGCAGAATCCGCATCCGGCCGCGAACGACGCTGCGGCAATGCGGCCGGTGATGCCGTCGCGGCCGAATCACTCCGGCTCGCAACGGTTTCGGGTTCCCACGGGGGCGTGGTGTCGCGCTGCGGAGACGCGGACGGCTCCGGTTCGGCGGGCGCGCCGGCTCCGCTGACCGGTCGGCGTTGCGGGAGCCCGGCTCCGGCCTCATCGGCGTCCATACCCGGTGCGGCCGTCCCGGGTGTCTCGGTGCCCGGAGTCCGGCGACGCGGCAACCCGCCCTGGGCGGGTCCACCGGCCGTATCCGGAAGAGGATCGGCGGCGGCCGCGGGTTGCGCGTGACGCCGCGGTAGCGCGCCGCGGCCCGGCTCGAGCGCCGCGGCACCCGGTATGTCGGTGACCGGGCGCAGCAGTGAGGTGACCTCCGCGTCCGGTACGGGTTCGGACATAGACCTGGACTCCGGCTCGGCCGCGAGCTGCGGCTCGGGCCGGGACTGCGGCTCGGGCCGGGACTGCGGCCCGGACACGGACTGCGGCCGGGACACGGGCTCCGGCAAAGGCGCGGGTTCGGGTTCGGGAGCGGATTCGGTGTGCCCGGCATCCGGGCGCAACCCGTGTTCGGCGAGGCCGCCGAGCGCGCGGACCCAGTGCTCGGCGAAGGTTTTCACATCTTCGCCGGCGAAAACGTCGGTCGCGTAGTCGAACCTGCACAGCAGGCCGTCGTCGGTGGCGTCGACGGTCAGCGCCAGCGGCACTTCGTCGTGCGGGCCGTCGGTGTGGACCCGGGCCGGGCGCAGATCCCGGTAGCGCAGCGTGAGCCGGCCGGATTCGGCGGCGGCGAATTCGGCGGTGGTCTCCGGGTTCAGGTGACGCAGAAGCGCGTAGCCCGCGCCGCCGTCGGGTACCGACCGGTACAGGTCGCGGATCTGGACCAGCGCGCTTCCCGCGGCGGGCCCACCGACCAGTGCCTCGGTGGTATCGATATCGACGATCCGGACCGACAGCGGGAATTCCGTGGCGAAACCGCCGACGAGGTCGCCGGTTCCGTTCGCGAACGACCGGGCGTCGGCGTCACAGCGCACCAGGGACCCGATCGCGCGGGCGACTTTGCCCTGTGCACCGGTGTGCAGGGCGACGGCGACGGCGGTCAGCAGTACCTCGGGCACGGTGGCCCCGTAGGCGCCGGCCGCGGCGGTCACCGCGGCGGTGCCCTCGGCGGTGATGGCCAGCGAGACCCGGCGGCGGACCCGGAGATCGGCGGTCCCGAGCGGGGCCGCGATCTGCGCGCCGGCCAGGTTGCGCCGCCACCATCCGGACTCGTCCAGTAGTTCGATCGAGCGGGCGCGCGCGTCCAGGGCGTGCACCAGCTGCGGCAGTTTGGTTTCGGGTGCGGCCGCGGCGGGTTCGGCGCCGTCCCAGCCGGCGATCAGCTCGTCGATGATGATCCGCCACGAGCGGTCGTCGACGGCCAGTCCGTTGGCCACCACCACGAGCCGCCGATCCGGTTCGGTGCCGGTGACGACGAAATGGATATTGCGACCGGTCACGGGGTCGAGCGCGTCGGCCGCCGCCTGCACCACATCGTCGGTGGCCAGGGTGTTCTCACCGGATTCCGGCCCGAGCCACCAGTACTGGCGTTCGCCGCGCTGCTCGCGCGGTGGAATCCGCAGGACGGCCGGCCGGTTGCCGGTGTCGAGCCGGGCCGACAGCATCGGATGCCGGGCCATCAGTGACCGCACCGCGGTCTCGGTCGTGCTCAGCGGCCGGTCGGCCGGTAAATCGAGCACCACCGACCGGACCTCGACCCCGGGGACGGGATTGTCCAGCAGCCGGGCGGCGGTGGGAGTCGCGGGCAGTTCACCGGTGGTCTCCGGCGCGGCGCCGGTGAACGCGACCGGTGTAGCGGCGGCGGCATCGGTCGAGGCGGGTTCGGCCGCCCGCGGTTGCGGTTCCGCCGGTGCGGTCTCCGCGATATCGCGCACGCCGGTGGGTTCGCGGCGCGCGTCCGTGGCCCATGGGCCCGGATCGGGTGGCAGCGGCGCGATCTCGTCGGGGTCCGGTAGCCCGGTCCGATCGGGTTCGCCGGTGCCGGTCGCCGGGATCTGCTCGACGGCCGCGAACGCCGACGGCACCAGGGCCACGGGCAGGGTCTGCGCGAGCGCGGCGCGGATTCCGGCGAGGTCGGGTTCGGGGCCGGCCGTCTCGGGAACGATATAGGCGACCAGGCGGGCGCCGGGACGCGCGGCCGACGATACGGCCGGACCGGTGCCGCGGGTGAGTACCGCGGCGGCGGCGATACCGGGCAGGGCGCGCAGCGCGGCCGCGACCGCGGCGGGACGGATCCGGTGGCCGCGGAAACCGAACTGGTCATCGGTACGGCCCAAGTAGTCGAGTCGCTGCGGGGTGGTGGCGGTGGCGTCGCGCCATCGCACCATGTCACCGGTCCGGTACATGCGCTGCCCGTAACCGAAGGGGTTGGCGACGAACCGGTCCGCGGTGACGCCGTGACGGCCGAGGTATCCGCGAGCGAGCTGGTCACCGGCCAGGTACAGCTCACCGGGGACCCCGGGCGGAACCGGCCGCAGCCGCGAATCCAGCACGTACACCCGGGTGTTCCACTGCGGCAGTCCGATCGGCACCGACCGATCCGCGGACCCCGCAGCCGGCCAGGAGGTCGCCGACACCGCGGTTTCGGCGGTCCCGTACAGGTTCTGGGCCCGGGCACCGCAGCGTTCCCGCACCGCCCCGGCCGTTTCCGGCGCCAGCGGACCGCCGGTCACGAATACCTCGCGCAGGCTGCGCACCGGTCCCGGATCGGCGTGCTCGGCGAAGGCGGCGAGTTCGTCGGGCCCGAAATCGGTGACCGTCACCGCCCGCGCGGCGATCGTCGCGGCGATCCGCTCCGGGTCCTGCGCCCCGGCCGGGACCAGGGCCAGTTCCGCGCCGGCGCGCAGCGGCAGGAAAGTACCCCAGAGCGAGGTGTCGCGGGTGGGCGGATTCTGCTGGAGGTAGACGTCGGTGAAACCCATCGGGTACTGGGCGAGCATCAACGTGACCTGGTTGTTGATCGCGCTGTGCGAGAGCACCGTCAGCTCCGGTCCGTCCGGTGCCACCGAGGCGCACAGCAGGTACGCCGCGTTACCCGGGCGTATCTGCCGGATCAGTTCCTCCGGGCGCACCGGCTCGGCGGAATGGCGGGCGAGATCTTCGGTACCGGTCACCAGGATCGGTGGCCGCGGCCGCGTGGTCGTTTCCACCGCCGCCGCCAGCCGCGCTTCGTCGGCCGGGGCCACCAGCACACAGGCCGGTCCGGCGATATCGATGACCCGAGCGTTCCAGCCGGCCGGATCGTCGGGGTCCAGCGGCAGGCAGACGCCACCGGCGGTCAGCACCGCGTAGATCGCGACCAGCAGCTCGGTGGAGTTCCGCAGCGCTACGCCCACCGGTGTCTCGGTGCCGACTCCGGCCTCGATCAGCCGCCGCGCCAGCCGGTTCACCCGGGCGTCGAATTCCTGATAGGTCAGTTCGGCTTCCGCGTCGGCCACCGCCACGGTATCGGGGCGGGTGGCGACGGTGCGGCGATAACCGTCGAGCAGCAGATCCGGCGCGACCGGGTACCGGGTGTCGTTCCAGACCACCAGCAACCGATCGAGATCGGCCCGGGACAGCAGGTCGATTTCACCGACCGGACCGTCCGGATCACCCCCGGCGACGGTGAGTACGCGCTGCAACCGGCGCGCGAATTCGGTGACGATGGCCGTGTCGTACCGGTCGGCGGCGTAATGCAACGCGGCCGCGATCCCGTCCGGTGAACCGTCGGGCGCGCGGTGCGGGTCGATCACCAGCCGCAACCCGCACTCGGCGGACGAGTTCGCGATCTCGATCGGCTCGGTCGACAGGCTCGGCATCTCCAGTCGCGGAACATCGTTGTGCCGTAACGAGATCGCCATATCGAACAGCGGCGCACCGATGCCGATCGCGGCGTCCAGTATCTCGAAGGGCAGGTCCGCGTGGGCGAAGGCCGCGCGATCGGATTCGGCGACCCGCACGACCAGGTCGAGGAAGGACTCCGCCGGATCGATGCGGGTGCGCAGGACGACGGTGTTGGCGTAGGGACCGATCGCGTCGTCGAGTTCGCGTTCGTCGTGTCCACGCACCGAGCTGCCGAGCACGATATCGGTGACGGCGGCCGAGCGGGCCAGCAACACCGCGAACGCCGCCCGCACCACGATGAACTCGGAGACCTCACCCCGGCGGGCGATATCGGCGATCCGGCGATGGGTGCGGGTACCGATCTCGAAACCGTGCACGCCGTAGCCCGTGACGCCGGAGCTGCCGGTGACGGCCGGAATTTCCAGCCGCGGCGGCAACCCCGCCAGGTATTCGCGCCAGAACGCCAGCCGCGCCGCGGCGAGCGATCCCGGATCGGTGCTGTCGCCGAGTACGGCCTGGCGGTTCAGGAAATAGTCCAGATACTGCACCGGCAGCGGCTGCCACAGCGGCCGCGACCGGTTGCGCCGGCCCAGGAACGCTCGCAACAGGTCCCGCAGCAGCAGACCGGCCGACACCTCGTCGGCGAGGATGCGGTGGACGACCACCGCGACCACATGCTCCCGCGGGCCGATCTCGGCCAGCGCGAACCGCACCGGCACCTGCTCGGGATCGGCGACATCGAAATCGGTCCGCGACAATGCCCGCAGCCATTCGGGCAGTTCGGCGGGCGTGACCGGTTCGGCGACCACCTCCGGTACCGCCCGTTCCCGGGGCAGCACCACCTGATGCGGTGTGCCGCCGACCTCCGGGTAGACGGTGCGCAGCGTTTCGTGCCGGTCGACCACATCGGCGACGGCGGCCTGCATGGCCGTCGCGTCCAGGGTGCCGGTCAGGGTCATCGCGGCGGTGAAGGTGTCGGCGCCTTCTTCGGGAGTGAACCGGTTGCGCTCCCACAGGCGCAGCTGCCCCGGCGAGAGGGGAATGGATTCCGGCCGTTGCGCCGCGGCCGGATGGTCGTCCGATGCCGCTACCGGTTGCGGGGCCGGAGGTTCCTCCGCATGCAATGCGGCGCCGGCGGAGTCGGGCCACAGCGGGCTCGGGGCATTGCTGTCCCGGGCGCCGAACGGGAAATCCGAGGCCCCGGACTCCGGTCGGGTGGCGGGTAGCATCGCCGGGCTCGGTCCCCGGTTACCCGGCGCGGCCGCGCTCTCCGGCATGTTCTCGTAGAACGCCAGCGCGTCACCGGCCGCCCGGAACGAACACCCGCGGGCGGGCTGCGCATCGCTCGGCGCCGGCAGTTGCCGGCCGCCGCCGATCGGCAGGCTGTCGGCTTCCGGGTCCGCCGGGTCGTTCGCCTCGGTTCCGGTGCGCGCAGGCCCCGCGGCCCGGGCGCCGCGCGCGCCCAGCGGATGTGAGCGGTCGGGCATTTCCAGGTAGCCGCGCCCGGGCAGTTCCATATCACGCCGCTCGGAGGCGAGTCTGCTGTCTTCCCCCGGCAGCCCGCGCGCGGGAGCCGGCTCGGGTGCGTCGGGTTCCTGACGGGCCGGGCCGTAGCCGTATCCGGCGGAGGTGTTCTGCTCGGGTTCGGCGTGCGGAAGGCCGGGCTGCCCGGGCGAAGCCGCGGTTTCCCGGATCGGCAGGCTCTGCTCGAAGTCGGGCGGCGATTCGGGGAGCGCAGCCTCCGGCTCCGCGTCGGCCTCGACGACGGCAAGCGGCGGTATATCCGGGTCACTCGCCGTGACGTCCGAGAGCGCCGGTTGGAATGCCGGCAGTTCGACCCGGCCGATATATTCCATCTCGCCGTCGCCGGTGCGGCGCACCAGATCACCGGTGCGGAAGAGCCGGGAACCGTCGTCGGCGTACGGGTCGGCGACCAGCAGTTGCGCGGTCCGCCCGGGCCGGCGGTGATAGCCGCGGGCCAGTTGCGGACCGCCGAGATACAACTCGCCCACCCCGCCGTCGGACACCTGCGCGAGCTGTCCGTCCAGGATATGGGCCGTCACACCGCGGATCGGGGCGCCCACGGTGGGCGGCCCACCGGGGGTCAGCGCGGTGCTGATGCCGGTCATGATCGTGGCCTCGGCCGGCCCGTAACCCTGGTACAGCACCCGGGTCGCCCCGCCGGCGACGGGAATCGCCCAGCGCGCCACCACTTCGGGCGGGCACGGCCGGCGCCCGGCGACCACCACGCCCAGTTCGTCGAGCCCCGCCGGATCCATCACCTCCAGGGCTTCGGGCGTCAGGTAGGCATGGGTGACACCGGTGCGACGCAGCAGTTCGGTCAGTTCGTCCGCCGTGGACACCAGCGGGGAGACGACCACCATGGTCGCGGCGCCGCCGAGCGCGAGCAGCAGTTCCAGGACGGCCGAATCCGAGGGAAGCGGCGCGAAGTTCAGCGTGCGGTCCTCGGGTTCGACCCGGAAGCGGCCCTGCTGTTCGGAGCACAGACCGGACAGACCGGCCTGGGTGACCACCACACCGTCCGGCGAGGCCTCGCCGTCGCTGACGTAGCTGACATAGGCGGGATGCTCGGCCCGCAGCGGGCGGATCCGGTCGGCGTAGGTGACCGGCTCGGACGAGAACTGCTCCAGCGCACGGGCGGCGCCGACAGTGTCGACCTGCAACCATTCGATCTCGTCGGGAAGTTCGTTGCGAACCCAGGAGACCGCCAGACCGTAGACGGCACCGATATCGACCAGCAGATGCGCGATCCAGTTCGGCGGATAGGCGGGATCGATCGGCACGAACCCCGCACCCGTCTTGGCCACCGCCCAGACCGCCAGCACCGCGTCCAGGGAACGCGGGATGGCCACGGCCACCAGATCCTCCGGACCGATACCGCGCGCCATGAGCGACCGCGCCAACCGGCTCGACCAGGCGTCCAGATCGGCGTAGCTGACCTGCTCCAGCGGACCGGTGCCGTCGGCGAGGACGAGCGCCGCACCGTCGGGATTGGTCTCGACAGCGGTCGCGATCAGCTGCGGAAGGGTGGTCACGCGGGGCCGCCGGGTTCGGTGGGGCCGGGTCCGGACTGGCCGCGTCATACCGTTTTCGCCCTCCGGAGGTGGTCACACCGCTGACCGACTACCGCATCCATCTGTCCGCCTCGCCTGCCTATCGCACTTCACCGCCGCGCCCTACCGTGCCGCAGCTTGGACAGCAGCCTGCCACAATGCGCCGGTACCCGGTATGGCACCCGGCAGGTTACCGGTCGGGGCCGCGCACAGCCACACCCCGCGGAACCCGGCCGCCGGCCCGGCCATGGCGGCGCGGCCGGACCCGGCCGCGCCGAAACAGTCCGCGGCCTGCGATAAGTCGCCCCTGCCCCGCTGTCAGCCCAGTAGCGTGGGCAGGCCCAGCACCGTGCCGACACCGGACCAGGCCGCGCCCGGCTCGTCCTGCTCGTCGAGGATTAGCGTGGTCAGATCCTCCAGTGCGCCGGGGTCGAGTACCGCCAGACCGGCGCTGTCGGACCACAGATGCGTGATCCACTCACCCGCCGGGGTCGCGTCCGGCGGCTCTGCCGGGAGCAGCACCACCGAGGCGCCCGCGGCACCGGCGGCCACGGTCTCCAGTACCGCCGCCGGACTGTCGCCGCGGCCGGCGCGGTAGGTCCTGGCCTCGTAGGTGAGGCCGGTGACGGTGCGCACCCGGGTCACCGCGGCGGCCAGCTGGTCGTAACTCACCTGCCGGCCGGTACCGTCCACCACGACCAGATCGCTGCCGCGCAGTGGCTGCGCCCGGTGCGCGTAGGTGACCGGCCGCGGCGATTCGGCGGCGATCTCCGCGGCGAGCGCCGGATCGTCGAGCAGCAGCCATTCGAGGTGGGGCGCGGCCGGGGCCCGGCCCACGGCCAGTCCGGCCGCGACCGCCAGCTCCGCGGCCGCCGCGACCTCCAGGGCATCGGCGGGCACGAGCGTGGCGCCCGCCTTCAGTACCGCCCAGGTCGCCACCACCGCGTCCACCCCGCGTTCCAGCGCACTCACCACGCCGGTGCCCGGACCGCATCCGCGCGCGATCAGCACCCGCGCCAGTCGCGAGGACCGGGCGTCGAGCTCGCGATAGCTCACCGCCGCCTCTCCACACACCACCGCGGGACCTTCCGGATCGTCCTCCACCGAGGCGCCCAGGGTCTGGGCGAGCGCGGTTCCCGCGGTCGCGGCCGGTGCCAACTGCTCGGCGGGCGGGAGTGCGCGGGGGCGCTCGGGCGCCTCCGAGTAGTCGATATCGCCCACCGGCACCAGCGGATCGGCGGCGACCGCGGTGAGCGTCCGCCGCAGCCGGCGGCCGAACGACCGCACCGTCTCCTCGTCGAAGAGGTCCGTGGGATAGGTCAGTACGGTGTGCAGCTCACCGGGCCCACCGTCGGCGTCGTGGCCGGGATCGATATCTATCCGCAGATCGAAGGTGGCGGTGAGCTCTCGGCAATCCAGCGACCACACGGACAGGGCCGGCAGTTTCAGCGCGACCTGCTCGTCGTTCCCCACTGTCAGTAGTACGGAGAACAGTGGATTGCGCGCGGTGGCCCGCTCCGGAGACACGACCTGCACGACCTGTTCGAACGGGATATCGGCATTGTCGAACGCCGCCAGGCCGGTTTCCCGTGTCTCGTCGAGCAGTTCGGCGAAGGGCCGGGTGGCGTCGACGCGCGTGCGCAACGCGAGGGTATTGGCGAACCTACCGACGAGTTCGTCGAGCGCCCGCTCGCCCCGGCCGGCGACCGGGGTGCCCACCACGATGTCTTCCGCGCCGGTCAGCTGGTGCAGCAGCACGCTCACCGCGGCGTGCAACACCATGAACAGCGTGGCGCCGCGGTCACGGGCGAGCCGGTTCAGTCCCTCGTGGACTTCGGCGGGCACCGCGAACCCCGCGGTGCCGCCCCGCATCGAGGGCATCGCCGGACGCGGCCGGTCCAGCGGCAGTTCCGGTTCCCCGGTCGCGCCGCGCAGCCGGTCGCGCCAGTAGGCCGATTGCGCTGCCGCGACCGAGTTCTCGTCGGCATCCGCCCCGAGCACCGCGCGCTGCCAGCTCGCGTAGTCGGCGTACTGCACCGGCAGCGGCGACCAGCGCGGCGATTCCCCGCCGACGCGGGCCAGGTAGGCGGTCATCAGGTCACGCGCCAGCGGTGCGAGCGAGGCCGGGTCGGCGGCGATACGGTGCACGACCAGCGCCAGCACATGCCGGTCGGGGCCGGTGGTGAGCAGTAGCCCGCGCACCGGGACCTGCGTGGTGACATCGAAGCCGCCCGCGAGTAGTTCGCCGATCCGGCCGAGCGCGTCCTCGGTGGTCTCCGACTCCAGGCCGCCGCGCAGCGCCTGCGCCACCGGCAGGATCTCCTGGTACGGCAGTCCGTCCGGACCACCGGGATAGCGGGTGCGCAGCACCTCGTGCCGTTCCAGGACATCGGACAGGGCGTAGCGCAGCGCGGACGTATCGAGCGCGCCGTCGAGTCCGATGGCGAGCGGAATATTGTGGACCGCCGAATCCGGGACGAGCCGGTCGCCCGGCCACAGCCGATATTGCCGCGGAGACAACGGGATTCGTTCGGGTCGATCGACCCGCGCCAGTGCCGGTCGCTCCACCTGCGGGACGACTCCGGGAACCACCCGCGCGGCCAGCGCGGCCACCGTCGGCGCCTCGAACAGCACGCGTACCACGAGCTCGGCCGACAGCGCCTCGTTGATCCGGGCCACCGCCCGGATGGCGGTCAGCGAATTACCCCCGAGAGCGAAGAAATCGTCCGCGGCGCCGACGCGTTCGACGTCGAGCAGATCGGCGAACACACCCGCCACCACCGTTTCCACCCGGCCCGCCGGGGCGGTGTAGGGCGCCCGGCCGGCCACCGCCGGAACCGGTAGCGCCGCCCGGTCGAGTTTCCCGTGCGGGGTCAGCGGCAGCTCCTCGACGACGACCAGGGCCTCGGGAACCATGTATTCGGGCAAGAACTCGGCCACCTGCTCGCGCAAAAGCGCCGGATCGAGGACGACCTCCTGCTCCGCGGCGGGCACCGCATAACCGAGCAGCCGGTCCCCGGCCACCTCGTCGGTACGCACCAGCGCGACCGCCCGGCCCACCCCCGGGCAGCGCAGCAGGGCCGACTCGACCTCGCCGAGTTCGATCCGGAACCCCCGCAACTGCACCTGCGCATCCCCGCGACCGGCATATTCCAGATCGGCGCGGCCACCGAAAGCGGCCCAGCGGCCGATATCACCACTGCGATACATCCGTGACCCCGGCGCACCGAACGGGTCGGCGACGAATCGGGTGGCGGTGACGCCCGGACTGTCCGGATAGCCGCGGGTCAGCTGCCGCCCCGACACATAGATCTCGCCCGGTACACCGACCGGCGCCGGGTGCAGGCGCTCGTCCAGCACGAATGCGTCCAGACCGGGCAGCGCCCGGCCGATCACGCCGGCCGGGTTGTCCACCAGCTTTTCGTCGAGAGCCAGGAAGGAGGCGTGCACGGTGGTCTCGGTGAGGCCGTACATGTTCACCAGCCAGGGCCCGTCCGTCTCGGGGCCGCCGTGCCGTTCGTACCAGCTCCGCAGCCGGCGCAGATCCAGCGCCTCGCCGCCGAACACCACATAGCGCAGGGCGAGTGCGCCGGCGCCGTCGCCGTGCGCGAGCCGGTCGGCCTCCGCGAGTCGATAGAACGCCGACGGTGTCTGGTTGAGCACGGTCACCCGTTCGCGGATGAGCAGTTCCCGGAACTGTTCGGGCGACCGGGCGGCCGACCGGTCGACCACCACCACCGATCCGCCGCTGGCCAGTGCGCACCACAGTTCCCATACCGAGAAATCGAAGGCGACCGAATGGAACAGGGTCCACACATCGGCGTCGTCGAATTCGAACAGCAGCTGGGTATTGGCGAAGAGTTCCACCACGTTGCGGTGCGCCACGGCCACCGCCCGGGGCACACCGGTGGAACCGGAGGTGTGGACGACATAGGCCAGGTTGTCCGGGCGTAGCGGGGCCCGGCGCTCGGCGTCGGTGACCGGCTCGGTGGAACGGTTCACGGTGTCGGCGAGCAGGATCACCGGCGCGGCCACGGCCGGGACGGCGTCACGTTCGGCGGCGGTGGTGAGGACGGCGACCGGGCGGGCCTCGGCGAGCACGAAGTCCAGTCGCTGCCGTGGGAAGGTGGTGTCGATCGGCAGGTAACCGGCACCGGACAGCAGCACACCGAGCAGCGCGACCGGCAACTCCTCGGTCCGCGGCACCGCCACGGCCACCAGGGTTTCCGGGGCCGCCCCGGCGGCGATCAGGGCGCGTGCCACCTGATACGACCGGCTCAGCAGTTCCTCGAAACTCAGCACGGCCCCGCCGGACCGCACGGCCGGAGACCGCGGCCGCAGGCGGGCCTGGGCCTCGATGAGGTCGACCAGCGTCACCGCCGGCACCCGGACCCCGCCACTGTTCCACTCCCGCAGCACCAGATCGCGTTCGCCGGGGGCGAGCAGATCGATATCGCCCACGATCCGGTGCGGATCGGCGGCCACGGCGTACAGGATCCGCAGCAGCCGGTCCGCGTGGTCGCCGAGCGTGGGCGCGTCGAACAGGTCGCTGGTGTAGGTGAAGGTGAGCCGCGCCTCGGCGCCGGTATCCAGCAGGTCCACCCGCAGGTCGAGCATGTCCGGCAGGCGGGCGGGCGCGTCCGTGGTGGCCAGCAGTACCCGGAAGGGCGGCTGCCCGGCGGCGGTGCGCACCGTGTCGATCAGTTGTCCCAGTCGTTCCGTGCCGCGGCCCCCGGTCTCGAAGAGCGCACCACCGGCGATGCGGGCGGTGCCGAGTAGTTCGTCGAAGCGCAGCGCCGGATCCAGATCGGTATGCAGTACCGACAGTCCGGCCGCGGCGTGCTGGGTGCTGAACGCGCCGACCGCGATATCCCGGTGCCCCGACAGCCGGGCCAGCAGAATGGCCAGCGCCGCCTGTATCACGGTGAACGCGGTCGTCTCCTGCTGCGTCGCGATATCGTTCAGCGAATCGAGCAGTTCGATATTCAGCTCCCGCGTCACCTGACCGCAGCGTCCGGACGGGGCGGCCGGGCGCGGTCGATCGGCGGGCAGCTCGGCGCGGCCGACGAGCGTGCCGGGGGGCCGCCACCAATCCGCGGCCGGAGTCGAGCCGAGTTCCGCGGGCACCGCCAGCAGTTGGCCCACGAGCGCGTGCAGTAATACGGAGAGGGCGCCGGCCGCGGATTCGTCGATGAGTTCCCGGCGGTACCACAGGCGCAGCAGCAGCCGGTCCGCCGACTCCGCCATCAGCGTCACCGGGTAGTGGGTGAGGGCACGGGAGGTCAGCTCCAGCACCTCGAGCCCGTCGAGGCCACCGGCAATGGCCGGGCGTGCCGCGCCGACCGGGTGTGGGTCGTAGGCCAGCAGGGTGTCGAAGAGGCCCGCCGCTCCCGGCGCCGTATCTGCGGCGCTCAGATGGTGATGGTCGCGCAGGGCATGCTGTTCGGTTCGGATGCGGGCCAGCAGATCCCGCACGGTCCACCCGGGTTCGAAACGCACCCGCATCGGGACGGTGTTGGCGAACAGACCGGCCATCTCGCCGACGCCGCTCAGCCCGGACGGCCGCCCGGCGACCACGACACCGAACACGATGTCCCGGCGGCCGGTCAGACCCGCCAGCAACAGCGCCCACAGCGCCTGCACCACGGTCTCGACCGTCACCCCGGCCGCGGCCGCGTACGCCGCCATGGCGGCTGTCTCGACATCGCCGAGCGCGAGATCGACCTTCCCGATCCCGGTTTCCGGTCGAGTGGGCGGTGCGAGCACCGGAGCGAGTTCGGTCGGCCGGGCACCCCGCAGTACCTCCGCCCAGCGGGCCCGGCCGGCCGCGATGTCCTGCCGCGCCAGCCAACCCAGATAGTCGCGATAGGCCGGGGGCCGCGGCAGCGCCGCCGGGTCACCGTGGCGGGCGTAGAGGGTCAGCAGATCCGCGAGCAGGATCTGCGCCGACCGGCCGTCGAAGAGCAGCTGGTGCGCGGCCAGCACGAGATGGGTGCGGCCGGATACCGTGCGATACACCGTGCACCGCAGCAGCGGCGCGGTATCCAGCGCGAACCGGGTGAGCCGTTCGCTCTCCAGCAGTTCCGGGATCTCGTAGTCGCCGACATCGCCGGACACCAGCCACGGCACCGTGACGGCCTCGGTCACCAACTGCACCGGAGACCCGTCGGCGGTCGTCACGAACGCGGTGCGCAGTACCGGATGCCGGTCGACGAGCCCCTGCGCGGCCCGGTGCAACCGGTCCAGATCTATGACGCCCCCGAGTTCGACGGCGAACAACATCACATAGTCGTCGGGACCACCCACCGTGAACTGGGAATGGAAGAACAACCCCGCGCCCAGCGGCGCGAGCGGCAGCACATCGATCAGGCCCGGGTGCTCCGCGCGCCAGGTATCGAGCTCCGCCTGCCCGACGCGGACCAGCGGCAGATCCGAGGGAGTCAGGCCGCCGGCCGCCGGGTCGGCGATATGCCGGGCGATGGCATTGACCGCGGCCAGCCATTCGTCGGCCAGCTCCCGGACCGCCGGCTCGTCGACGATATCGGCGGCATAGGCGAACGAGGCCGTGATCCGGCCGTCGCCGCCGACGACGGCTTCGATATCGATCACCGTCTCCGCCGGCATTTCCCGGTCGAACGCGGTCGCGAACCCGCCGAGTTCACCGAGAGGCCGCCAGGCCGTCTCGTCGTCACCGGGCACCGCGAACCGGCCCGTACAGGCGAAACCGATCTGTGCCACGGGCCCGTCGAATTCACCGGGGTCCGACCGGCGCAGCAACCCGAAACCGAGCGGCCGCGGGAGGGCCACCAGCTGTTCCTTCACCGAACGCAGTAGCGCGGCGGTCACCGGGCCCGCGGCCAGTGCGGCCCGGGGGTCGATATCGCCGAGGTCCAGGGCCACCGGATATGCCGTATCGAACCAGCCGATGGTACGGGTGAGATCCGCCCCGGGCAGCAGCGATTCCGAGCGTCCGTCGCCGAACAACCGGACCCGGGTGGTCGCGCAGTCCACCCCGCGCCGCGACCGCCAGTTCCGCACCGCCAGGGCGAGCGCGGCCAGCAGCGGACTGTCGGAATTCGTCCGGTACAGCACCGGTACCTCGGTCAGCACCACCTCGGCGATATCCGCCGGTACCTCCACCGCGAACCGGTACACCGACGCGTGGGTATCGATGGTGGGGTCGATCGCCCGCACCCCGAGCAGCGGGTCCGGGGTGGCCAGCACCTTCCGCCACTCGGCGAGTGCGGTGTCGCGGTCCGGTGGCGCGACGGGTTCGGCCGCCGCCTGCGCCCAGCGCCGGAACGACGTGGTGACCGGGGGCAGTTCGGGACGCCGCCGACCGGCCACCTGCACCCAGGCCCGAGCCAGATCCGCCAGGAGGATCTGCCAGGACACACTGTCGACCACGTAGTGGTGCACGGCGAGCAGCAACGCGTCGCGAGCACCCGCACGGCACAGCCGGGTCGCGGCGACCATCCGGCCACCGAGCGGATCCAGGCGCGCCACAGTCGTTTCCATCGCCGAACCGGCGGCCTCGGCCGGACGGGACCCCGCGGGCACCTCGACCTCGGCGAGCAGCCAGCTCTCCCCGACCGGCCCACTGTCGGGAACCTCCCACCGGTACTGCCCGTCCTCGGCCGCCAGCCGCGCCCGCAACATATCGTGCCGCTCCACCACGGCACCGAGGACCGCCGCCGTCCAGGCCCGATCGATCCCCTCCGGCAACGCCAGCACCGCGGTCTGCGCGAAACCGGAATGCACACCCCCCGCCAGGTGCTCGGCCAGGATCGGGGTCGGCGGTACCGCACCGATACCGTCGGCCGGGATCGGCGGAGTCTCCTGCTGCCCGAACCCACGCGCATACCCACGCCGGGTCAGGTGGTCGGGCGGTCCCGCCGGACCCGGCGAAACCGCGTCCCCTCGGACGCTGCGCCAGTTCTCCGCCGGCCCCCCGCGTTCGAACGGTCGGGCCGAAGGCGACAGGCTCTCCCCCGGCCCACCCACGCGCCCGGATTCGGGCCGCGCATCGCGAACCGCCGCGTTCGTCACAGCAGGCGGGACCGCTTCCCCCGCGAACCCACGCGAACGCTGCGGCAACGCACTCCGATCGAGCGCAGTGTCCCGCTGCTGCGGCACTTCTCCGCGCCCCGACCTCCCGTTTCGAGGTAGTGTTCCGGGCACGAACTCACCGGACCGCTCCGGCGGCACCGCACCACCCCCGCGCGCAGCCGCAGATCCCGGCAGCACCTCTCCCCCGAGCCCACGCGAACGTTGCGGCAGCGCGGCACGGTCGAAGTCATCGGCAGAACCCACCGGTACCGCACCGTGCCCGAGCTCAGGCGAAGATCCCGGTAGCACGCCTCGACCGACCTCACGGCCCGGAACCGGCGGCATCCCCGCCCCGGGTCCACGCGAACGTCGGGGCAGCGCACCATGTTCGATCCCGTCGGCGGAACCCGCCGGCACCGCACCACCCTCGCGCCCACGCGAGGATCTCGGCAGCGCACCTCGACCGACCTCACCGCCCGGAACCGGCGGCGCCTCTCCCCCCTGCCCACGCGAACGTTGCGGCAGCGCAACCCGTTCGATCCCGTCGGCCGAACCCACCGGCACCTCACCGCCCTCGCGCCCACGCGAAGGCCCCGGCAGCGCGTCCCGATCGAACTCACGGCCCGAAGCCACCGGCACCTCACCGCCCTCGCGCTCACGCGAGGACCCCGGCAGCGCGTCCCGATCGAACTCACGGCCCGAAGTCGGCGGCACCTCGCCCCTCAGCCCACGCGAACGTTGCGGCAGCGCAACCCGTTCGATCCCGTCGGCCGAACCCACCGGCACTCCATCGCCCTCGCGCCCGCGCGAAGATCCCGGCAGCGCCGCTCCTCCGAGCTCACGCGAACGCACCGGCAGCGCGACATGTTCGAAGTCGTCGGCCGAAGCCGTCGGCACCGCGCCGCTCCCGAGCCCACGCGGAGATCCCGGCAGTACAGCCCGACCGAACTCGCCCGCCGAAGACTCTTCGTGCCCGATCCCGCGCCCGCGTTCCGGCAGCACTCTGCGCTCGTCCTCGCGACCCGAAGCCGGAGAGCCCCCCACCGGCCCGGCCGCGCGCCTGCCTTCACGCGGACCACCGTGACCGGCCTCGTGGAGGGGAGTCGGCGCCGGCTCGCGGATACCCGCGGGCAGCGCTTCGGGCTCCGCCGGATTCGGCGAGACCGTTCCCCCCGCGAATCCGCGCGAACGTTGCGGCAACGCACCCCGGTCGAACTCACCGCTCGGAGTCTGCGGAACCTCACCCCGCCCGGCCCCGCGTCCCTCCGCCCGGGAACCGCCGCGGCCCAGATATTCGAGCTCTTCGCCGCGCGGCGTGACGATCCGCCGCACCAGATCGCCGGTGCGGTACATCCGGGCGCCGGGCCGGCCGAGTTCGGCGCCGAAGGGCGCGGCGACGAAATGCTGCGCGGTGAGTCCGCGCCGCCCGAGGTACCCGTGCGCCAGCGCCGGCCCGGAAAGGTAGAGCTCACCCACCACACCGGTGGGTACCGGCCGCAACCGGGCGTCGAGAACGAAGACACCGGTCCCGTTCAGGGCGGCGCCGACCGTGATCGGTGCCCCCGGCGCCGTCGTACCGGGTCCGGTCGCGATGACACCGGCTTCGGTGCGACCGTAGCCGGTGAAGAAGTTCCGCTCGTGCGCCCAGCGGCCGATCGGCTCGAAGTCGCATGCGCCACCGATGGCGGCGACCACGTGCAGGCCGGTGAGCCCCGCCGGGTCCACGGAGGCCAGTGCCGCCGGGGTGGTGAGCACATGGGTCACCTGTTCCCGCGCCAGCAGATCGGTGAGGTGCCGGCCGTCGGACGTTCCCGCAGGGACGAGCACCAGCGTGGCGCCGGAGCTGAAGGTCAGCAGTAGTTCCAGCACCGAGACGTCGACGTCCGGGGAGCACATGTGGGCCACCCGGGAATCGCTGGTGATGCCGTAGTGGTCGGTGGCCGCCGCGACCACCGGGGCCAGTCCGCTGTGCGGGACCACCACACCGGTGTGTTCCCCGCCAGGAGCGGAGGTGTAGGCGATATAGGCGGGATGGCGCGCGTCGAGCATCCGGACCCGGTCGGCATAGGAGATCGGATGCCGCGCCCGTCGTCTGATCCGTTCGGCCTGCACCGGATCGTCCAGTTCCATCCAGTACAGGGACCGGCCGAGCGCGGATCGATAGCGTGAAGTCGTCAGACCGAGAACAGCTCCCGAATCGGCGGCCAGCCGGTCGATCCGGTCGCCGGGTAGATCCGGATCGATCGGCACATGGGCGGCGCCGGTTTTCGCGATCGCCCATATCGCGAGGACCGATTCGGGGCTGCGCGCGAGCCCGATCGCCACCGTGTCGCCCGGTCCGATTCCGCGTTCGATCAGTTCCCGGGCCAGTCGTGAGGACCCTTCGTCCAGCTCCTGGTAGGTGATCTCGCGTTGGTGGGCGGGGTCGCCCGTCGGGTTGAAGCGGATCGCCACCTCGGTGGCGGCGGATTCGACGGCGGCGGTCAGCAGCTGGGCGAACAGCGGGCTTCCCGAACGACGCCGTCGACTACCGAGAAAAGGACGGCGGGCAGTGTGCATTCGGGTGCGTTCACCTCTCGCATCGAGCCAGGTCCCGGCCCCCTACATACCCTGCGGGGGTGGTAGGGCATATGGACCGGGGCCGGCGCGGTGTGGCCATCATATTCGGGAGCGCCCCGGGTCGCCGCCCGGGGAACGAGCCACCACCGGCGGGACGTCACGCCCCGCCGGGAGGTTTCCGCCGTTCGGGTTCCGTCGCTACACCGGAAACACAGGCCCGGACGTCGCCGCCCATCCCCGGCCGCTGCACGGGTTCACAACCAGCCGCGCCGGATCGCCTGTACGCCGGCCTGGAAACGGGTGCTGGCGCCGAGCCGCTCCAACAGCCGGGCGGTGCGCCGGACCACGGTGCGCCGCGACATACCGAGCCGGCGGGCGATCGTATCGTCGGTCGCCCCCATCCCCATCATGGTGAGGATGGCGCGGTCGCGTTCGTCGAGTTCGTCGGCTTCCGGCTGCACCGAGATCGGCGCGGACAGCGTCCACAGCACATCGAAACTGCGGACCAACATATCCAGCAGTGGTGACCCGTTGATCCGCAGCGCCATGGGGTCGGGGCGGCGTTCGTCGGTGTGTAGCACCAGGCTGGCGCGTTCGTCGTCGGCGATGATCAACTTGAACGGCGGATCGGGCAGGGTACGGGCCTGCGCGCCACGCGCATTGGTGGCCAGGGTGTGCCGTAGCCGGTCCGCGTCCTGGTAGATCGTGTCCTGGTAGAGGATCCGGTACCGCACGCCCTCGGCCATCCGGGTCTGTTTGAGTTCGGCGATCCGGCTGTCGCGTTCGGGGTCGCTGATATGCGGGCTACGCTCGACCATTTTCACCGAGCTGTCGGCGTTGGCGTGCAGCGACTCGAAATCGGCGAGCAGTTCGGCCCGTTCGAAGACCGGCGAGATCACGCCGTTCCAGCCCTGCGAGCGCCGGACGGAACGGAAGGTCTCGCTGAGCCGGGCCGCGGCCGCGTGCATGGTGCTGATCTCCTGGCGCCGCCGCCGAGCCTCGGCTTCGGACAGCGATTCCGGCGCTTGGGCGTCCCAGCGCGGGGCGCCGTCGGGCTCGGTGATCCGGATCACGGCACGCAGCCCGCACAGGTCGTCGAGCGCGTTCTCGACCACGGTCTCGGTTAGCGCGGTGTGCCGGGCGATATCGGCGAGCCCTGAACGCGGACGCTGTACCAGCGCCGCGTACACCCGACCGTGGATCGAGTCGGGTTCGAAGATATCGGCCAGTTCGGTCACGCCGGACGTCCGCAGTTCTGCCTGCAACCCCGCGGGGGTGGCGAGGATCGGGCGGTCGAGCGATTCTGTCGATCTCAGTGCGAGGGTCCCCACTCCAGCGGCACCCCCTTGGACACCATCCAGGTCATCGGATCGATCTTGTTACCACCTTGGTCCCAGATCTCCAGATGCAGATGGGGGCCGGTGGATTGCCCGCGGTTGCCTACGGTGGCGATCACATCACCCGCGTTCACCCGCTGCCCTTCGCTGACGTAGATTTCGTTGACGTGCCCGTAGACGCCGGTGGTGCCGTCGTCGTGTAGCACCCGGACCCACATTCCGAATCCGGAAGCCGGACCGGCCTCGACCACCGTGCCGGAGGCAACCGATTTGATCGGCGCGCCGAGTGTATCGGCGAAGTCGATACCGTAGTGCATGGCGCCCCACCGGCTGCCGTAGGTGGAGCTGACGACGCCGGCGACCGGCCGGACCGCGGCGGCGGGGGCGAGCTGCTGATGCAACTGCTTCAGGGTCTGCTCGGCCTGGGTCAGCGGGGCGGCGACCTCGGGCGGCAGATTCTGCAGGCCGAACGGTGCGGCCACCGGCGCGGGTGCGGCGATCGGAGCGGCCTGGACCGGCGCGGGCTGTGTATCGGCGACCGGCGCGGCCTGCGCCATCCGCTCGGCGGAGGCGGGCGACGCGTCCGCGGCGGGTGTGACCGGTTCGGCCTTCACGGCCTCGTCGTCGCCACCGCCGGGCAGCAGCGGCGTGGCGTAGGCGATGGCGGGGGCGATCTGGGAAGCGGTACCGATCAGCGCGCCGGCCGCGACAGCGGCTCCGGCTGCGGCGCGGACTTTTTCGGCCGCGGTGGCGGCGGCGCGGTGGCGGCGGGGGCGGACCTGCACATCGTCACCGACAAGGCTCATAACGGTGATGGAGCTGGGGCCTAATCGATGGTGCGCCAAAGGTCCGTCCTCGCTATCCGGTCATCAGGGTGGAACGCCGTGCACGGATCCAGCTACTCGAGCCGGGGTAAACGTAACGTTTCGGCATCCGTTGTGACGGTAACTCTACCGGCCCGTGACCGAATCGCAACCTTTTCAGAAAAGGGCCAGTTCAGGCAGGTAATACAGTCCGCACGCCCAGTTGTGAACACTGTCTTTTTCGTAATATTTGCGAGGTTCTCATGCCGGCCCCGCGCGGCACGGTCACCCCCCGGCAAACCCCACACCGACCCGCGACAGCGGCCGTCTCGCGCGCTCCACGCAGCGGGCCATCAGCGCAGCAATGAACCCGCTACCGCCAAATCCGCGTCCCGCGAACGACTTTAACGACCAATCCACTGCTATTGACAACCAATTTCGATTAGACTCGACCCGGCAGATCTGCACGCGGTTTTCCGCACCCTCAGTTGCAAGACCAGTTGACCCAGGAGGTCGCCGTGTCCCTAGATGTCCCCACCGCTCTACTGGAACGTGCCGAGCGCGGTGATGTCACCGACGCCGAATTCGTCGAATGTGTCCGCAACTCGCTGCCCTACGCGTGGGAGGTCGTCAGTCGCGTCGCCGGCGAACTCGGTTCCGGCACGGCGGAATTCGCCGATAACGAAGTAGCCCCGCCGGACGAGACGGCGCGCGGTCAGCTGCTGCGCGCCCTGGCCTCGGATGCCATCCGAGGCGGCCTGGAACGGCACTTCGGCGTCAAACTGGCGTTCCAGAACTGCCACCGGGTCGCGGCGTTCCCGCTGTCGGCGGTCGGCGGTGAGACCTACAGCCGCTTCATCAGCCCCCGCAACCAGTTGCTCAACCAGAGCCCGGAACTGCGTAACTGCTGACCCGGCAGGTCCCCGGCGCGAATTCGCGCCGGGGACCGCGCATCCGGCCGGCAACCCCGGCCACGAAGCCTCAGTGCACGGTCGTGACGATCAGCTCTCCGTCCGCGTGCTGGGCCCGCAGCCGTTTCTTGTCGAACTTGCCGACGCTGGTCTTGGGCACCTCCGTGATGAAGGTCCAGTACTCCGGCAGCTGCCATTTCGCGAAACGATCCGCGAGGAATTCGCGCAGTTCCGCCGGTTCCACCGACGCACCCTCGGCCGGCACGATCGCCACCAGCGGGCGCTCGTCCCACTTCTCGTCGGGGATACCGATCACCGCCGCCTCGGCCACCGCGGGATGTCCCATCACCGCGTTCTCCAGGTCCACCGAGGAGATCCACTCACCGCCGGACTTGATCACATCCTTCGACCGGTCGACCAGCGTCAGGTAACCGTCCGGGCTGATCTTGCCCACATCGCCGGTGCGCAGCCACCCGTCGTCGAACTTGCCGGGGTCCACCGCCACCCCGTCGGGCGAATAGTAGGAGCCGGTGATCCACGGCCCGCGGACCTCGACCTCACCCAGGGAATTGCCGTCGTTGGGCACGGCTTTCCCGTCGTCACCGACCAGCCGGGCCCGCACCCCGGCCGGGAAGCGCCCCTGAGTGACGCGGTAGGCCCAGGCCTCCTCCTCGGTAACCCCCTGCGGCGGCTGCGCCACACTGCCCAGCGGCGAGGTCTCGGTCATCCCCCAGGCGTGGATCACCCGCACCCCGTGCTTCTGCTCGAACGCCTTCATCATCGACGGCGGCGCGGCCGCACCACCCACCACCACCGAACGCAGATGCGTGATGTCCTGTGGCTGCGCCTCCAGCGCGGCCAGCACCCCACCCCAGATGGTCGGCACCGCCGCGGCGAAGGTCGGTTTCACCGCGGCCATCATCTCCAGCAGCGGCGCCGGCTGGAGGAACCGGTCCGGCATCAGCAGATTCGCCCCGGTCAGCAGTGCCGTGTAGGGCAGCCCCCAGGCATTGGCATGGAACAGCGGCACGATCGCGAGCATGGTGTCGTCGTTGCGCGTCCCCATCGAGGAGGGCGTGGTCGCCTGCATGGCGTGCAGCCAGTTGGACCGATGGGAGTAGACGACGCCCTTCGGGTCACCGGTGGTGCCGGAGGTGTAGCACATCGACGACGGCGAGCGCTCGTCCAGCACCGGAAAGTCGAACTCGGCCGGGTATTTCGCCAGCAGCTCGGTGTAATCGTGCACGGTCACGCCCTCGGGCGCGGCCAGCGACGCGGCGTCGCCGTTCACCACGATCACATGCCGGACCGTTTTCAGATGCGGCAGGTACTGGGCGAACAGCGGCACCAGACTGGCGTCGACGAGTACCACCTGGTCCTCGGCATGGTTCGCCACGAAGATCAGCTGCTCCGCCGAGAGCCGGATGTTCAGCGCGTGCAGTACCGCTCCCATGGCCGGGATCGCGATATAGGCCAGGAAATGCTCGTTGTTGTTCCACATGAAGGTGCCGACCCGGTCACCCTCGCCGATACCCAGATCGGTGAGCGCGTTGGCCAGCCGGGCCGAGTCGGCCCCCACCTCACGGTAGGTCATGGTGCGCACCCCGTCCCCGGTCCAGGTGGACACCGTGGAATCGCCGACGAAGGTGGACGCGTAGCGCAGCAGCGTGGCCAATGACAGCTGGTCGTCCATCATGGTGCTCAACATCGGAAAAACCCCTAACTCATCTGGGCAGCGGACGGTCGCGCGGTGAGTCCGGACCACGCCCCTGTGAGACACAGGAACGGGCATGACTCACATCACACACCGCCGAACACTACCGTGGAGTAGCCGGGCATGGTGGGGGTAGGCGGAAACCGGATGGACTTACCAGGCGCGCTGGTCAGCGCGGCAATGGGGGCGAACCGACGATCGGCGCCGGACGGCGGGATGGAACGCAATGCCCGCGACGCCCCCTGCGGGCCACCGGCACTGCGCCATCGCCGCCGAGCACTCCACTGTGATAACGGGGATTCCGGCCCGCTGCCAAGTCAGATAACGAAATGACATCCAAACGAGACACGCACCCGGTTCATGACCCATTGATAGGACGAATATTCGCAGTTCGAAAGCCCGTGGACCACCAGTTTCACCTTCCCGGGCCGATAACGCCGGACCTGGCGAGCGCTCGCTTACATATGCACGCGCATCGCCCCCGCGGACCCGATTTCGTGGCCGGAAATCTCGATTCACTGACCGTCGTTCTCTTCGACGGCGCCGTCTCCCGACCTACTCTGAGACCATGACATCGCCGTCGATCATCATCATCGGGGCCGGGTTCGGTGGGCTCGGTATGGGACTGGAGCTCCTGCGTTCCGGCGTGAAAGATTTCGCCATCCTTGAACGCGCCCAGGACTTCGGCGGCGTATGGCGCGAGAACACCTACCCCGGCGCGGCCTGCGATGTGCCGTCCCCGCTGTACTCCTGGTCCTTCGAACCGCGCTCCGATTGGCCGCGCCGCTTCTCCGAGCAGGCCGATATCCACGCCTATCTGCGCCGCGTGGTCGGTAAATACGATCTCGAACGCCATATCCGCTTCGGCACCGAGATCAGCGACGCCGAATACGACGAGACCGCCGCGAAGTGGCAGATCCGCACCACCGACGGCGAACAGCTCACCGCCGACGTCCTGATCTCCGCCGTCGGCCAGCTCTCCCGCCCCGCCATGCCGAACATCCCCAGTATCGACACCTTCGCCGGCCCCGCCTTCCACTCCGCCGAATGGGACCACTCCGTCGACCTCACCGGTAAACGCGTCGCCTGTATCGGCACCGGCGCCAGCGCCATCCAGTACATCCCCCGTATCCAGCCGATCAGCGAACACCTCACCCTCTTCCAGCGTTCCGCCGCCTGGGTCCTGCCCAAGGCCGACGCCGCCTACGCCCCCCGCCACCACGCCGTGTTCAAGTACCTGCCGCCGGTCCGCTGGGCCGAACGCTTCGGCTGGTGGATGTTCTTCGAGGTCATGGCCCTGGCCCTCACCGACCTCCAGGGCATCCAGGCCCCCGTGGTGAAGGTCGCCGACGCCCACCGCGCCCGCCAGGTCCCCGACCCGATCCTGCGCGAGAAACTCACCCCCGACTACGCCCCCGGCTGCAAACGCGCCCTCTTCTCCAACGACTACTTCCCCGCCCTGAGCCGGCCGAACGTCACCGTAGAGACCAACCCCATCACCGAGATCACCCCCACCGGCGTACGCACCGCCGACGGGATCCACCACGAAGTCGACGTCATCATCTACGGCACCGGCTTCAAAGGCACCGAATTCCTCGCCCCCATGAACATCTACGGCGAGGCCGGCCGCAAACTCGCCGACACCTGGGCCGCCGAAGGCGCCCGCGCCTACCTCGGCGTCTCGGTACCGAAATTCCCCAACCTGTTCATGATGTACGGCCCGAACACCAACGTCGGCTCGGGCTCCATCGTCTACATGCTGGAAGCGCAGGCCCGCTACATCCGCCAAGCCGTCGAACACCTGCGCGACAACCCCGGCCGCGGCCTCGCCGCCCGCCCGGAAACCGAACAGCGCTGGGACGATTGGCTCCAGAAACGCCTGAAGGACACCCCCTGGAACTTCTGCTCCAGCTGGTACCGCAACGCCTCGGGCCGCATCACCAACAACTGGCCGGGCGCCACGGTCCTCTACCGCTGGAAGACCCGCCGCTTCGACCCGGCCGACTACGAGACCAGCCGCGCGGCCTGACCCCACCCGGGGCCGCTCCCCACGATGCGGCCCCGAAGCGGGTGACCCGGTAGACTCTGCCCACCGGCCACGGCCCGGGCCCTCGTAGCTCAGGGGATAGAGCACCGCTCTCCTAAAGCGGGTGTCGCAGGTTCGAATCCTGCCGAGGGCACAAATATCCGACTGCGTTTCCGCAGGTCAGACCGGTCTTTGAGGGTCGCGGGTTCAATCCCTCAGGGCACCTTTTCACCGTTCATTTGCGATTTCGACCAATACGAGCAGGTCAAACGGATATCCGGTACGGACCGCCAGCAAACGCAAGACCAAGGAAACCGGGTCGGCACTGCGCTGGATTCAGCACGGATCGACATCGCCGCTATCCCGTAGCCGCCTCAAAGTGCGGAAACCGCCTTCGCCTGCGCCGCAGCGATGCGTTCGCCTTCCGCACCACCGACGTACCGAACCTCGAAAGACAACGTACGGCCGGCACACACCGCATCCGCCGCCTCCTCCACAGGTAATCCGATCGGGCCCCACCCGATCCGGCAGTTAACCGGATCGAGCTGGCGAACCACAACCGCCAGCGGCGCCGCTCAGACCTCGGTATGTGGACAGCGATCGAATACGAGATACTGCACAACCACCTGTCCACCCGTTACCTGAAGTCCGGTATCCCAACTCCACGAATCACGGGGGCACATCAGAGCCTCCCGCCGGTCCAGGGCGGTTCGGTACCGGTAGTCGCACCAACACGTTTCCCTACCAAGGCAAGAGCGGTCACCACCAAAGCTTCCTCATCGGTACAGCTCCAAGGTAACCTCATGCTGAGCGTGTGGAAGCCGCGGGGGAGGACACCTGGGCAGTCAGCCCACGCTGCGGCGTCGCCATTGGCAGGTGACACGGAACTACTAGGACGGATAGCGCGCCACTTGGTTGGCACACTCCGAACAGGGCGCCCTATGGGAGGACTCGAACACATGGCGCACCACCTTCGTTTCGCTCCAGAGATCCTTGCCAGGCTCGGCGAGGAGCTTGTCCCGTACGCAGACCTAGGAATTATGGAGCTGGTACGCAACGCCTACGACGCTGACGCCAAGACCTGCCGCCTGACCTTGAGTAATGCTAAGCAGCCCGGTGGCACCTTGTCCGTGGTGGACGACGGCGATGGCATGACTGCGGAACAGCTCGCCGACGGGTTTCTTCTGATCGGCAAGTCCAGCAAATCCTCTGAGACTCATACAAGGTCGCTGCGGCGGAGAGTAGGTGAGAAGGGTCTCGGTCGACTCGCAGCCTTACGGCTCGGAACACGGGTTTCTATCCGCACGAGGAGCAGGACCAATCCAGAGTCCGAACACATCCTGACCATCGACTGGAAACAGGTTGATACTTCAGAAGCGGTCGAGGACACCCCTCTCACCATCGAGACCCGATCGCCCACCGGATCTGTTGGAACCACCGTCGATATCTTAGGGCTGCGCCAAGGCATCTCAGAGCGCGACGCCGAACGTCTCGCACGCTCGCTTTTGATGCTGACTGGTCCATTTGCAGACCAAGGTTCTTTCCAAGTCGCTTGCGACACAACAGAGTTCGATAGCCTGTCGAGACTCATCACCTCAGATCTGCTGGAGTGGGCGGAGTACCGGCTTGTAGCGACACTCGATTCCGAGGGGCAAGCCTCCGCAGCGCTTTTCAACTGGCGTGGTGAAGAGTTGTTCTCTGAGGGACATAGCCAAGTTGGAATGCGCCGATACGGCCGGGGCCACGATAAGAGCGCGCCGTTCAGATTTGACACTCCGGAGGCAAAATTCGAGATGTGGATGTTCAACCTGAACCCGTCAGCCTCGAAGGAGGTGCGGCTAGCTCAGCAGCCCACCGCCACTATCAAGACTTGGCTACGCGAGGTAGGCGGGGTCCATCTATACCATCGCGAGCTGCGGGTTCAGCCGTATGGAGATGTAGGAAACGATTGGCTCGGAATCAACGTCCGTCGAGCAGCCAGTCCCGAGCTGCGCCCTTCTACAAATACGTCCTTGGGTCGCGTCCAGGTTAAGGATCCCGACAACCTTCTGCAGCCAAAGACCGACCGAAGCGGTTTCGTGGATGCTCCTCCATTCGTCGAACTTCAGGAGTTTGTAAAACGAGCTCTTGATTGGGCTGCAGAGAAACGGCTGCTACAGAGAGAACATCGACGCGCTGGTGCCGCCCGAAAAGCGCGAGACCGAGTAAAGGAGGCGGAAACCAAGTTTCAGAACTTGCTTGACGCAATCGCCCCGAGTGACCCTAAAGCACCGGCTCTGATCGAGGCCCGCGACCCCGCTGTCTTGGAGTCATTTGCTGCGGGTGCAGCAGATGTCTTCGATTCCCAACGTGAGGAAATCCAAGCACTGCGTGAAGACCTGTTGCTATACAGGTCACTTGCGACCGTCGGCACGAGCACAGCAGTCTTCGCACACGAGGCCGCGAAACCGTCGTCACGGATCGTCAGAGATGTCGACACCGTGCGTCGACGTATGAAGATACACATCTCCGACGAGATGTTTCGCAAACACTACGAGAAGCTCCTGGACTCATCAGCCAGCAGTGCACAGACTCTTGAGACCTTCGCACGTCTGCCGCTCAATCTGGTTAAGAAGAGCAAACGCGAAGTGGGAGACATTGATGTAGACGTTGCGTGCCCTGCTGTGGTTGACCTATTCACTCGCTATCTCGACGAGCGCGGAATACAAGTCGAATTCGACCTCGCTGGCGAGGGCGGTCGGGTTCGCAGCACTATTGCGGACCTTGAGTCGATTCTGTCCAACCTCTTGGTGAATGCAGCTCACGCCTTCACTCGCACAGACGCGCGGCGTCCCACCCGGGTTATCCGCATCCGTACGCGATTGGTGGACGAAGTTGCGGGCAAGTTGCTATGTATGTCCGTGGATGATTCTGGCCCGGGCATCGTGGGGATCGACCTCGCTGCCATCTGGCTGCCCGGAAAGACAACCCGAGACAACGGCACTGGGCTCGGCCTCACCATCGTCAGGGATATCGTGGCCGATCTCGGCGGGGCGCAGGAAGCACGCGCGCATGGGGAGCTAGGTGGTGCCCGTATCATGATCTGGCTACCTGTGGCCACCGCCGGAGGCGCGGGGAACGATTCCGGTCAAAGCGGGGGGACAGCTTGAGCTTGCAATCACTGGTCGAGGGCTCTTCGATCGTTGTCATCGACGACGACGAAGCCGACGCGGACAGTATCGCGCATCCGCTCCAGGATGCCGGCTTTCAGACGGTAACGATCAGTAGCTTTGACCCAACCCAAGATGTGGACGTCTTCGTCGCCCAGCTCGCTAAGCACTACGACGCGCTCGTATGTGATCACATCCTCGCCGGCCGCTCACCAGTCCGCTTCACGGGAGCAGAACTGGTCTGCAAAGCCAACCGCTTTCCTGAACGGCCACTTCCAGCAGTTCTTATCAGCAGTCATGTGAACACTGACCAGAACGGCGCAATCCTCCGGTATCGCGAGGGAATTCCGGCCGTGCTCGACAAGAGTGATGCGGGCGGGAACGCTGTTTTCGAAGCTCTCGAATACACCCTCAACGAGCTAGAGGGGAATCTTGCGAGGGAACGGCGGGCATTCGCCACTCCCATAGAGGTTCTGGAAGTGCGAAACGAGGGCGAGGAGCCGCAGGCCAAAGTGGTGGTTGTGGGATGGAAGATCGACTCATCTGTCTGGATGCCGCTGCAACCCATACTAGATGCAACTGGCCTCCTGGCGGATGAGCTGCCCGGCCAATGGCTTGAGGCTGACGTCAACTGTCACGCAGACGAGGCGTCCCACCTCTTCTATCGAAACATCGTCCTCGCTCCAGAACTGCCCAAGGACTGGCTGTAAACATGAACGACCACAACGCAGCTACGGGTTCGCCCGAATCTGGCCTGCCGATCTTGTCGGCCACGATCCTCGACGTTGGACATGGCAACTCCGCGGTAGTACGCGACGGTGATCTGTCCGCCGTAATCGATGCCGCCCCCGGAGACATCGTACTGCGAGAGCTAGAGCGGGTTCAGGCGAAGCGCATCGAGCACCTTGTTATCTCGCACTCCGACCAGGACCACGCGGGCGGCGGCCCAAAGGTGCTCCTCGATGACGCTCGGACAATCGGGACTGTATGGTTCAATGCCGACGCTAGGAAGAACACAAGGATCTGGCGCCGCCTGCTCCACGCGGTCCATACCCGAGTCTCGCGTGGCGGCTGCGATGGGCACCAGATGCTGCACACAGAGATTCCGCAGACCCTCCGATGCGGTCGAGCACGGCTTGAAGTGTGCCATCCGAGCATCCTCATGGCTGGAACCGGACCTACGAAGGAATCCGAAGACTTCGGGAGATTGGATACCAATACGGTATCAATCGTCATCCGGGTGCACCTTGACGAAAGACCCGCGGTCCTGCTTGCGGCCGATATGGACGCCAAAGCACTAGACCATATCCGTAGTCACGGAAGAGATCTCGCCGCGCCCGTCCTGGTTTTTCCTCATCACGGTGGGCTCCCCGGGAGCGCAGATCCCGAAACGTTCGCAAATACCCTCACCGAATTGGTGGCGCCGGAACTGGTCATCTTCTCGATCAGGAGTGGACCGCGCCCGGCAAACCCGAACCACGGAATCGTCATGGGAGTACGTCGAGCCGCACCTAAGGCACACATCGCGTGTACACAGTTGTCCGTACACTGCCACGACAAGGACCATCTTGTGTCGGAAGGGCACTTGGCTGTGCTACCAGCCGACGGTCGAAGGTCTGGGAGGGCATGTGTGGGTAGCGTCATGATCACCAGCACACCGCAGGGACTTGTCCTCGATCCCCCGTTGGCAAGACACCGTGAGTTCGTGGACGCCGGAGTCTCCACACCACTGTGTCGTGCGACCCTCCCGCTTCCACGACGGCGGTCGATCAACCTTGAGGTTCAGTAGCGAACCTGACCCGAAGTACAGCGCCTACAGCGTTACATATCGATGTCCGTGCTGCAGAATGGCATCGGAGGCCACATGAACAGTTGATCCCAGGCGTTCCTTCCACGGATCAGGTAAGAGGGGAAGTATTTGATCGTCTCGGGTTATGAAGCTTATGCGCGCCAACTCGGTCTGCTAGTTGCTGATGCCGCAGCAGGGCGGTGGCAACGAGTCGCTGACGACGTGACGCACGCTCTCAACGGACAAGCTGCAGCAACTTTGCGCCGTGAGGTCCCTCGACAATCTCGTCGCGCGTCTGGGGCGTTTTTCACAGCAGGACCTGTGCGGGATTCCTTCGAGCAGATACTGCGTAATCACCCCGAATCTGCGAGAACAGATGTTATCTGGGACCCCACCTGCGGCGCCGGAGATCTCCTACTGGCAGCCTGTGAACGCCTTCGACTAGGTCCGACGCCGCTGGCAACGTTGGCGCTTTGGAACCGCCTTATCCGGGGCAATGACCTCCATGAGACCTTTGTTGCCGCCGCCCGTATGCGACTTGTGCTCGCCGTGCTTGACCGCCACCGTCGTGCTGGGACGGCAGAGGCGATACCAGATCGACGGTGGGAAACCGCGTTTCCACGAATACTCCAGGGAGACGGGCTCCTCGAACTCGAACGCACCGCCGCGGGGCGAGGCTTCAGCGGCAGTCTCCTGCTCAATCCGCCATATGGAATGGCACTTGCGCCGCGCCAGTGCCAATGGTCTACCGGACGGACATCCATGGCAGCGATATTCAGCGCGGCCGCCAGCGGCGCTCTCGCGCCTGGGGGAAAGCTGTTCGCTATACTTCCCGATGTATTGCGCAGCGGCAGCCGATACCACGCATGGCGCGATCTTACGGCGAAAAGGCTCGATGTATCGACCGTCCAACGTCATGGACAGTTTGATACCTACACAGACGTGGATGTGTTCTTACTCAGTGCGACAAGACGCAGCTATAGGACTCCGGCAGGTACACGATTGTGGCCAGAGAATGACGCGGCCACAGCAGAGACAACCATCGGCGACCTCTTCACGGTGGGAGTTGGCCCAGTGGTGGACAACCGAGACTCCCATGAGGGGCCTCTTGCTCCCTACCTCACCGCTCGGGAACTACCCGGCTATGGCGAGACTGGGTTGCCAGCGCGGGAACGCCACTTTGCTGGTCGGCTTGTCAAGCCTCCCTTCGTCGTGGTGCGCCGCACCTCGCGACCAGGTCAGGGAGCAAAAGGAGGTCGCCGCGGGGCAGGCGTTCTGGTGATGGGTGACCGCCCAGTGGCAGTCGATAACCATCTGATCGTCGCGTCGCCGCTTTCCGGTGGAGTAGTGAGCTGCAGAAAATTGATCGAGATGCTCGGCGCTCCCCAGGTAGGACATTGGCTCGACGAACGCATACGCTGCCGTCACCTCACGGTATCGGTGGTCCGTGAAATCCCATGGAAGTTAGGCAATCAAACGATTCTGTGAGAGCCGCTCCGCGACCAGGGTTATCTAGCCTCGTCGGCTGGTGCTTTACGGAATCGTTGTTACAGCGCTTTCAGGACTTTGCCCGCGGCAGGGGAAGCACGCTCGACCGAATGTGGCACCGCGGTCAACCCAGCACGACCGCGGCTTCGGTAACCCGCTGACCTGACCAGATCGAATCCAGATCATCTGCGTTCCCATCTGCGCGGTACCCCACCGGGCTCCGCGAAGATGGAGAACGGTGGGCGACCGCCAACGAGTGCATTGCAACTCTTAGATCATGTAACCACCTATGATGACCGAGCGCCTTGCGGTTGCCCATATTTTACGTACCCTGCCGAGGGCACGAGAATTCGCAGGTCATAGGCAAAGTACCGAGGTTACTATGTGCTGCGAATTGTCACTGTTCGCAGCGCGTATGTAGTAACAAGTCCGGCACACGCAGAAAGCAATTCCGATCATCGATGCCGAGTAGGCGGCCCTCGACTGCACGGCCCGAGCAGATCGCCTCGGCAACCTCCCTCCGTCCGATCGGAATGTCGGTCAGAACGAAGCGGCCAACCAGGATGAGAATCCGACCAGGCTCTCACTTTGCCGACGCTGAGCCGCAGCGATGCCGTGCAGGGTTTCCCGGACCGCGGGATGGAGGCGCGTCTGCTGCGGGGCGGCGGCGCGGGCGCGGTTGAGTGCGAGCAGTGCTTTGTCCGGCTTTCCTGACATCAACCAGGCCCGGGCATTGTCCTGCCAGTGATGACCCAGACGGGTCGGCGGAGCTCCGGGCGCGGCGGTGAGCTGCGCGCCCTCCCGCGCGGCACGATATGGGTCGCCGGGTTCCAGTTCGATCGCGTGCCGGTGGATCCGAACGTTGAGCGGACCGAAAGCGGTCATATACGAATCGGTTTCACCGGTTCGTCGCGCGATATCGGCTGCCGCGTCGACATGGCCCATCGCGTTCGTGTAGTTCAGTTTCCGCGCTTCATTCACGGCCGCCGCCAGATGCGAGTAACCCCCGATCACGAGACCTGCCGCGGTTTCGTCGGCCGCTGCGATCGCGGTATCGATGAGCTGTCCCGCAACCACCGATTCCGCGTAGTGCGTGAGGACCCGGGCCCGGGCCAGCACAGAGAACCCGGCCCAGTGGGCGTCGTCCGCCAACGGTGCGTAGGTATCGGCCAGATCCAGTGCGGGTAGTGCGAGCAAGAGATGACCTGTGCGCCGGACGCACCACTCGGCCAGCACATACGCCGAAGTAAGAAGTGTGTACGCATGTGCCTGCGCGTCACCTGTGAGATCTCTGACCGCTCCGTGTGCCCGGCGGACGATCCCGGGTAGTACTTCGATCGCTTGACGGGTTCGGTCGCTTCGATAGAACTGCTGAGCCGCAGTGAGGTCCGCTTCGAGTTGTGCAACCGGGCCTGGATCAACACTGCGCGCGTAACGCCCTTCGGCGAGCAGCACTGATAGTTCGTTTACCGCATCCGACAGCGGTTTGCCGTCGTCGTAGGGTGCACCGGTCAGATGTTCCGGTGTCACTCGCAGGGCGCGCGCGATTGCGGAGATGAAGCCGGCGGACGCCGGTTCTCGCCCTTGCTCCACCGCTTTGATCATGCTGAGGCTGTATGCCGAGCGGGTGGCAAGTGTTTGTTGGCTGAGACCCGCGATCTTACGTTCCGCAGCGATCCGCCGGCCCACGTTCTCGCTCATAGTTCGAGTGTAAGGACGGATCACGCAGCTGTCCGCCGAGCTCAGAGTCGGCCCGAAAGTCCTGTCCTTACTCTGTCCCTTCAGCCGCGGAAGGTGCTGGTCACGAGAGCGTTTCGGCAATGAGCGTGATCCGCCGAACAACGCAGCCCGAAGATAAGCGCGGCACCGTGCTTCAGAGCGAAGCACCCAGCCATGAAGCGAACCCGACAAGGCTCTCGCTCTGCCGACGCTGGGCAGTCGCTATGCCGTGGACCGTCTCGCGTACCGCCGGGTGCAGCCTCGTCTGCTGCGGGGCTATTGCCCGGGCTTTGTTCAGGGCTGCCAGCGCCTTGTCCGGTTTCCCGGCCATCAACCAGGCCCGGGCATTGTCCTGCCAGTGGTGCCCTGCTCGGGGCGCGGCCATATCCGAAGGCAGGCGGAGAGCGGCGCCGTCGTGAGCTGCCTTACCCGGGTCGCCTGCCTCGAGTTCGATCGCACACGCGTGCACGGCCACATTCCCCGGACCGAAGTCGGTTGTGTACAGACGGCTCTCGTGACGCATCGGTTCGGCGATGGCACTCGCCTGTTCGATGTGCTCACGCGCGAGGTCGAGCCGACGGCCGCGAGCCGCCACGATCGCACCGCGCAGGTGGCTGTAGCCGCGCAGCACTCGCTCGGATTCCGCACCGCTTGGAACGAGTTCGAGCCCACGTCCGACGAGTGCCATCGCGGCATCGGTCGAGTCGTACGACATCAGCAGCCGTGATCGTTTCATCAGGGCGCGCACGGTGAATGCCGGGTTGCCGGTGTGCTGGGCGGCTTGGTCGAGGCGGTCGAGAACGAGGGCGGTCAGGGCGGCATAGCCCAGACGGACACAGGCGCCTTCTGCCGCCACGTATGCCGAGCAGAGCAGGGAGTACGCCTCTGCTGTGTCCTGTTCCCCGCCGGAAAGTTCGATTACGCCGTGCAACTGCCTGATGAGTGAAGGCAAAAGGGACAGTGGTCCGCGATCCGCTGGTCGCGGCGACGCTGCGCGGGTCGCCACCGGAGGTGACCGAGCGGACGCTCGAGCGGCGTTTCCGGGCGGCGACCGGGCTCACCCAGGGCGCTGTCCGGCAGATCGGGCGCGCCCGTACCGCCGCGCTGCTGCTGACCTCGGGTGAGACGCCCGGCGATGTCGTCGACAAGCTCGGGTACTACGACGAACCCCATCTCGCCCGGGCACTGCGCCGGTATGTCGGGCGGACGGCGCAGCAGCTGCGCGCGGGAGACGGCGGCGCGATCGCGCTCGACCCCGGTCAGCGCACGACGTCGTAGACGAGCTTGGTCACGCCGTTGGAGTAGGTGGCCGAGTCCCGCACCCGGAGGGCCTGCTTATCGCGGTCGGCGCGGCTGAACAGGCTCTTGCCCGCGCCCAGCAAAACCGGGAACACCAGCAGGTTGTACCGGTCGATCAGATCGGCGTCCGACAAGGACCGGGCCAGTTCGGCGCTGCCGTGGATGTAGATCGCACCGCCATCGGTCTGCTTCAGCTTCGCGACGTCGTCGGCCGTGCGCAGGATCGTGATCGGGCCCCACCCGTCGATCAGCGTGTCCTCACGCAGGCCGGACGAGACGACGTATTTGGGCAGATCCTTGTATGCGGCGTGATCGTCGGAATCGCGCCAGGTCGAGGCGAAGGCCTCGTAGCTGCGGCGGCCGAACATCAGCGCGGTCGTATCGGCGAGTTCTTCGCCTTTGAGCGCGAATGCCTCGGGCACGAACTCGGTGTCCATCACCCAGCCGCCGCTGCGGTGCCCTTCGACCGTGCCGCCCGGCGAGTCCACGACGCCGTCCAGCGACATGAAGCCCGTGTAGACGAGTTCGCGTGTCATGAGTTCCTCCTGATCATGGGCCTCGGATTCGGCCTGGGGACAGCGTAGGAACAGCGGCCGCCGTTGTCTTGGACGAAACCGACACGACCGTTGCGGGACGTGAAGCACTGCCGGATGCGGTAGGGCGTCGTGTTCTGGCCGTTGGTAGTGCCGGGGAAACCGCGGGCCTGACCACAGCTCCCCGCTCGGGACCTCGACGCCGTCCGCAGGACGAGCAGGAGCAGTCCCGTCGGCCGGACAACCGCGAGGACCCCACCCGGACGTCAGCGGCCCCGATCCCGTTCGCCACGCGTGGCGAGGAACTCTTCGAAGGTGATCCGTCCGTCCTTGTGGTCCGGAGCGAGCTGGAGCCCGGCGCGGAAGTCGCGCATCGCCTTACCGGGCAACGGAACCGCCAGCACCGGTCTACGGCGTCCGGCGGCTCGCAGGTAGACCCGGGCCAGGTCGGTGGCGGCGCGTATCTGCGGACCACCCAGGTCTGGTGCCCGCCGGCTCGCGGGGGCCGCCGCGAGCGTGACGAGGCGGCCCGCCACCTCGGTGACATCGACCGGTTGGAAGCTCACCTTCGACGGCATCGCCAGGAACGGCAACAGCCGCTGGGCGTCGCATATCTCGGCGATCAGGTCGTGGAATTGAGTGGCCCGCAGGATGGTCCACGGCAGTTCCGAGCGCTCGATCAGGGTTTCGCACTCGACTTTCGCGCGGTAATAGCCGAGGGCGTGATTGTCGATACCGACGATCGACAGGTACACCAGATGCGGGTGGCCGGATGCCTGTGCGGCCTCGACCAGCGCCCGGGTCGCGGTGATATCGCCGCGACCGTTGGTTGTTGCCAAGTGGACGATCACCTCGGTACCGGCGAGCGCATCGCCCAGCCCGGCGCCGGTACTCAGGTCCCCGACCGCCCACCGATGGGCCTCCGGGGCGCGTTCGGAACGGGTCAGGACCCGCACATCATGGCCCGCGGCAAGCAGCTGGGGCACGAATACGCGCCCGAGCCGACCGGTGCCACCGGTAACCAGTATCCGTTTCGTCATCAGTACCTCCGTCATCGGTGGCCGACAGATTCGCCTCGGCTCCACTCGGGAACCGAGCCGCCCCACCGAAGCATCTCACCTGACCCCGGCGCCGCCGACTAGGCTGACGGAGCAATGTCCGGCGATCGGGAGCACACGAATTGAGCACCTACCCCGGCGGGTGGCCGCCCCCGCAGAATCAGGGATCGAACCGCCGGCTTCTGGTCGTACTCGCTCCCTTCGTGGTGTTGCTGGTGGCCGCCGCCGCGATCGGTATCGGGCTGCTGGTCCGGAATGCGGCGGCGGAGATTCCCGGCACCGCGATAGCGGCGACCGGCGGCTCGGTTCCCGCGAATGTGCTGGCCGACGGCGCGGTCCGGGTCGGCGGATCCGACGCGAAGGTGACCGTCCGCGTCGTCATGGACCTGCAGTGTCCCGCCTGCAAGGCATTCGAGGAGGCCAACGGCAAGGTACTCGAGGATGCCGTGCGTGACGGCACCGCGGCGGTCGAATACAGCGTCATCACGTTCCTGGACCGTGCCAGCACGACCGAATACTCCTCGCGCGCGGGCAATGCGGCGTTCTGTGTCGCGAATTCCGGCGTGGACGACTACCAGGCCTGGCTCGCCGATATGTTCACCGAACAGCCCGCCGAGGGCGGTGCCGGCCTGCCCGACAGTGCGTTGATAGATATCGCGGAGTCGGCCGGTTACACCGATCCCGCTGTGGCTCAATGCATCACCGACCGCAGGTACGACTCCTATCTGCGCGCGAAGACCGACGAGGTGCTGAACGGCGGGGTGAACTCCACCCCGACCGTCACCGTGAACGGCGAGCAGGTCACCGACGCGGCCGCCCTCATGAGCCCGAACGGCCTCGCCGCGGTTATCACGGCCGCGCGCTGAAACGAGCCGCCTTCCCCGGCACGGCATCCCGACGACGTGCCGTGCCCCGACAGTTGCCGCTGACGGCTGAGCCGCCCGGACGCCGCGCGCGAGTCCTTTTCGTATCGGCCTTCGCCCACCGGCCGAGTCGCCGGGATACCACGCGTCTTCATGGTGGTCCTGCGCGGGCGACGCCCCGGTGACGGAGACGCTCGGGACACTCGGTCGGCCGAGGGCAATACTGCCGCGATCACCACGACGGCCCGGGCTGCGTCCGACTCGTCCGAACACGGTGTCAGTGCTCGTATCAGCTTCGCGTCAGGTCCGTATCAGCCGCCCCGCCGACAGTACTTCCCATGAACGATTCGGCAATCGCGGCCTCGGGGCTGCGGAAGGCGTACGGGGACAAAACCGTCCTCGACGGCATCGATCTGAATATCGGTGCCGGCACGATCTTCTCCCTGCTCGGCCCCAACGGCGCCGGCAAGACAACCACGGTGAACGTACTGACCACCCTGTTGAAGGCCGACGGTGGCACCGCCCGGGTCGCCGGGCACGATATCGCGGCCGAGACGAAGGCGGTGCGGGCGGCGATCGGGGTCACCGGTCAGTTCGCGGCGGTGGACGATCTGCTGACCGGGGCGGAGAACCTGGAGTTGATGGCGGATATCCACCGGCTCCGCGGCGACGAGCGGAAGCGGGTGGTGACCGAACTGCTGGAGCGGTTCGATCTGACGGAGTCGGCGCGGAAACGGGCGGCGACCTATTCCGGGGGTATGCGGCGGAAGCTGGATCTGGCGATGACGCTGGTCACCAGGCCGGAGATCGTTTTCCTGGACGAGCCGACCACGGGGCTGGATCCGCGGAGCCGGCGGACCATGTGGGAGATCGTGCGGGGTCTGACGGATCAGGGCGTCACGATCTTCCTCACCACCCAGTACCTGGAGGAAGCCGATCAGCTGGCCGACCGGATCGCGGTGCTCGACCAGGGCCGGATCGTCGCGGAGGGCACACCCGGCGAACTCAAACGTCAGGTCCCCGGCAGTTATATCCGGCTGCGGTTCGCCCAGGTGAGCGAGCTGGACGCGGCGGCGCGGGTACTGCCGGGCGCCACCCGGGACGACGAAGCGCTGACGCTGCGGGTGCCGGGCGACGGCGGCTCGAAATCACTGCGGCAGGTGCTCGACCGGCTCGACGAGTCCGCGCTCGAGGCCGCCGAGGTCTCCGTCCACACTCCCGATCTCGACGATGTATTCCTTTCCCTCACCGGCCACGCGACCACGGAGGTCACCGCACCATGAGCACGATCACCGCACCGCTGACCGATTCGTCGATCATGCTGCGCCGTAATTTCAAACATTCCACCCGGAATCCGGTCACCATCTTCAACGCGGCCTTCATGCCGGTCGTGATGATGTTGATCTTCGTGTACGTATTCGGCAGCGCCTTCGATGTCGGCGGCGACTACATCGACTACGCGACGCCGGGCATGCTGCTGCTGGCCATCAGTTACGGGCTGTCGGGCACCGCGGTGGCGGTGAGCTCGGATATGTCGAAGGGCATCATCAACCGGTTCAAGGTCATGGATGTATCCCGCAGCGCCGTACTGACCGGCCATGTCGTGGCCACCATCCTGACCAACGCGGTCGCCATCGTGGCGATCCTCGCGGTGGCGTTCGCCCTGGGATTCCGGCCGCCGGCGACCGGGCTCGACTGGCTCGGCGCACTCGGCGTCCTGGCGGCCACCTCGTTCGCCGCGTCCTGGCTCACGGTGGCGCTGGGTATGGCGGCGAAGACGCCGGAGTCCGCCGGGATGGGTGTGGTGCCGCTGATCATGCTGCCGTTCGTGAGCACCGCGATCGTGCCGGCCGAGAAGATGGGTCAGGGGGTCCGGCAGTTCGCCCAGTATCAGCCGTTCACGCCGATCATCGAATCCTTGCGCGGATTCCTGGCCGGTAACCCGTCCGGCGGCTACACGGCCGCGGCACTCGCCTGGTGCGCCGGGTTCGCCGTCCTCGGATACGTGTGGTCCCGGACCACGTTTAGCAAGCGAGCGTGACGGCGGCCAGTTCCTGCCAGTCCGCTTCCACGCCCGCGCGCATCGCCTCGGTGAAGTCCGCTTCACCGAGGCGATCTCGTATCGTCCGCTCGATCCGGGCCGCGTCCGGTTGCGAACGATCGGGCACGCCGTGGACCGCGGTACTCACCGCGAGCAGCCGCGCGGCCTCGATATCGCGGTCCGCGCGCAGCGCCAGATCCGCGATCCCGACGATCACCTGGGCGACCAGCACCGCGTGCCCCGCCTCGGTGGCGGCCCGGAAGGCCGTGGCGTGATGCGCCCGGGCCTCGTCGAGGTCGGTGGCGAGGTAGCCGAGCAGGGTGTGGATCGCGGCGGCGAGTTGCGGCATCTCCGCTTCGCTGCCCAATATCGCTGTGGCGACGCGGGTCTGTTCGAAGGCCTGCTCGGTATCGCCGCCCCACCGGGCCAGCTCCGCTTTCGCCAGGGCCAGTTCGGCCAATGCCGCCGGCCAGGCGACCCGATCCGCGCACCGCTGGGCCTCGGCCATCGCGGCCGCGCTCGCCTCGGTATCACCCGCGAGCCAGTACAACTGGGCCTGCCGCGACAGCAGGCCGACGATGTCCTCGGTCGCGCCGATCTCGGTCACCACCGCGACCGCCTGTTCGAAGAGCTCGCAGGCGGCGGTGAACTCGCCGTGGGTGGCGAATCGGTTGGCCCGTTCGGTCAGCGCGAACGACATCCCCCAGCGCTCGCCCAGGGCGCGGAACTCGGTCAGCGCCCCCGCGAGATATTCGTCGGCTTCCGGCCCGTCCTGCCCGAGCACGATCCGCATCTTGCCCATCTGCAGCCGGGCCAGGGCACGCACCCAGGGATCGTCGTCGGTGAGCAGGGGTTCGAAGGCGGTGGGCAGCCCCTCCGGGCCGTGCAGCATCCGTTCCAGCGCGGAAATGAACGCCAGGGCGGGATGGCCGGCGCGGAGACTCCGGCTCACCTCGTACGCCTTACGGATCCATTCCCCCAGCTGATTCGCGTCATTGCGTCCGGAACTCAGGAAATGCACGACCAGCGCGTACACCAGGGCCCGGGTCCCGTCGTCCACCTCGGCGGGCATGTCCGCGACCGCGGAGACGAACTCCAGGCCCTCGGCCTTGTACCCGCCGAGCCACCAGTACCACCCGGCGGCCGCCGCGAGCCGCAGCGCCCCCGCGGCGTCACCGGCCGCGAGCGCGCCGCGCATCGCGACCGCGATGTTGTCGTGCTCGGCCCCCAGCGCTGCCAGCCACTCCAGCTGTTCGCCGCGGCGCAGGTGCGGATCCGCGGTGGCGGCGAGGCCGGTGAAATACGCGAGATGCGCGCGGCGCGCCGCGTCCGCCTCCCCCGACTCCTCCAGCCGGTCGCGGGCGTACTGCCGGATCGTATCGAGCATTCGATAGCGCGGTTCGGACTCGGCCGCGGTGAGCAGCAGCGATTTCTCGGTCAGCGCGGTCAGTAGTTCGAGCACCTCCCACTGCTCGACCCCCGCGTTCCGGCCGTCCCCGGGGTCCGCGCACACCTGTTCCGCCGCCGCCAGACTCGCGCCGCCGGCGAATACCGCGAGTCTGCGCAACACCGTCCGTTCCGCGTCGGTGAGCAACTCCCAGCTCCAGTCGACCACCGCGCGCAGCGTCCGGTGCTGCGGGATCGCGGTGCGGCTGCCACCGGTGAGCAGGCGGAACCGGTCGTCGAGGCGGTCGGCGAGCTGTTCGAGGGACATGGTGCGCAGCCTGGCCGCGGCCAGTTCGATCGCCAGCGGTATCCCGTCGAGCGCACGGCAGACGCGGGCCATGGTCACCAGCGCGCGGGTGTCGGCGGCGAGATCCTTGCGCACTGCTCCGGCACGGTCCCGCAACAGTTGCACCGCCGGGGACGCTTCGATCTCGCCCGGGTCCGCGTGCTCGGCGGGTAGCGCCAGCGGCTCGACCTGCCACAGCGCCTCGCCGGTGATGCCGAGCGGTTCCCGGCTGGTGGCCAGGATGCGCAGCCGCCGGCACTCCCCGAGAACCCGGTGGGCGAACACCGCCACCGCGTCGATGACATGCTCGCAGTTGTCCAGGATCACCAGTGTTTCGCGGTCGCGGATCGCCGCCACGAAGCGCTCGATCGGTTCGGCGTTCGGCGCTCCGCCGAGCAGGGCATCGCGCAGGCCGAGCGCGGCGATCGCCGACTGCGCCACATCCCCGTTCGCGCCGACGGACGCCAGTTCGACCAGCCAGGCGCCGTCGGGTAGGTCGTCGAGCAGGGTCTGCGCGGTTTCCAGCGCCAGCCTGGTCTTCCCCGAACCTCCGGGCCCGGTCAGAGTGGTGAGCCGATGATTCGCGAGGAGGTCGCGCACGGCGGCGATATCGGCATATTTGCCGATATATCCGGTGAGTTCGGCCCGCAGGTTCGTCCGGCGCTCGGCATTCTCCGCACCTACTTCGCCGCGCAACAGCGCGACGTGCAGGGCGGACAGTTCCGGGGAGGGATCCACGCCCAGCGTGTCGGCGAGCGCTTCCCGCGCGTCCTGGTACACCACCAGCGCCTCGGAACCACGGCCCGCGGCACCGAGCGCCCGCATCAGCGCGGCGACCAGCCGCTCCCGCACCGGGTACCGGGCCACCAGCTCGGTCAGCTCGCTCACCTGTTCCGCGGCCCGGCCGAGGCGGATCTCCGATTCGTACAGGTCCTCGGTGGCGGCCAGGCGCAGCCCCTCGAACCGGGTGATCACCGCGTCCACGGCCTCGCTGTCGCGCACGTCGACATCCCGCATCGGCGCACCGCGCCACAGGTCGAGGGCCTCACGCAGCAGCCGGGTCCGCTGCGCGTCGTCACCGGCGCGGGCCGCTTCGAGGAGCTGTTCGAAACGCACCGCGTCGACCGCGCCGGGTCGCACGGTGAGCCGGTATCCGCCCGCCTGCCCCTCGAGTGATCCGTCCGGCAGCAGGCGGCGCAGCCGGGAGACCAGCGCCTGCAGGGCGTTCGCGGCGTCGGCAGGCGGCTGCTCGCCCCAGATCCAGTCGACCAGTGTGGACCGCGGGACCGCGCGACCGGGTTCCAGTGCGAGGGCGATCAACAGCGCCCGTAGCCGGACGCCCGGTACCTCGATAGATCCCCCGTCGTCTGCTCGGATGTCGAGCGGTCCAAGCAACGCGATCTGCACCGGACCATTCTGCCGCAGCGGGCCGCGCGGCCTTTCCGCGAGTGAATATCGCGCCTCCTACCAGCACGAACACCGCGTCAGGGGCCGTGTCAGGGGCCGTGTCAGTGCGATATCAGGCCGGTATCAGCGGACCCGGCGACAGTTCTCCCATGACCAGATCGGCAAGAGCGACCAGCGGCCCGGACAGCCCGGTCGCCCGGCGGGAGGGAGCACCCATGGAACTCGTGGTCGACCGGGAACGCTGCATCGGCGCCGGTATGTGCGCACTGCTCGCTCCGGAGTTGTTCGACCAGGACGAGGCGGACGGCCGGGTGCTGCTTCTGACCACCGCGACCGCGGCCGCGCACCATCCGGCCGCCCGCGAGGCCGCCCACAACTGCCCCGCGGCGGCGATCGCCCTTCTCGGCCGAGCGCCCGCACCGGAACCGGACCGCCGGAGCGGCGACTGACCGGAGACGGGAGGTCACGAATCACCCGAGCCCCGCCCGCCTCGAAGCACCACCGATCACCCCGTGTCCCGACCGCCCGGGACCTCGAAACGACAGGAAATACGATGAGCGACACCGCTTCCGTCCCGCACGGCCTCCCCACCGAACGCGATGCCGGTCCCTTCGACCCGCCGCGCGAGTTCACCCGGCTGCGTGAGGCGCGCCCGGTGAGCCCGCTGCTCTTCCCCGACGGACACACCGGCTGGCTGGTCACCGGATATGAGGAGGTCCGCGCGCTCCTGGCCGATACCCGCTTCAGCTCCCGCCTGGACATCGGCATTGTGCACGCACTGGACGCGACTCCCGATATGCCCGCCCAGACCGAGCCGTCCCCGCAGATCCCGGGTCTGTTCATCGCCATGGACCCGCCGGACCACACCCGGCTGCGGCGCAAGCTCATCGGCGCTTTCACCGTCCGGCGCATGAAACAGCTCGAAGAGCACATCGCCGAGGTCGTCGAGCGGCAGCTCGACGAGATGGCGAACCTGACCCCGCCGGTCGATCTGGTGCGGGCCTTCGCGCTGCCGGTGCCCTCGCTGGTGATCTGCGAACTGCTCGGCGTCCCCTACGCCGACCGGGAGACCTTCCAGACCAACTCCGCCAAGTTCTTGCTCCGGGACCAGCCACTGGAGGAGAAGATGGGTGCCTACGGCGCGATGATGGGCTACCTGGCCGAACTGGTCACGGCCAAACGCGCCGAGCCCGGCGAGGACATCCTGTCCGACCTCGCCCGCGACGAGGACCTCTCCATCGAGGAACTGACCGGCATCTCCTTCCTGCTGCTGCTCGCCGGCCACGAGACCACCGCGAACATGCTGGCGCTGGGCACCTTCGCGCTGCTGGAGAACCCGGAGCAGCTGGCCGGGCTGCGCGCGGACCCGGACCTGATGCCGGACGCGGTCGAGGAACTCATGCGCTACCTGTCGGTCGCCGATATCTTCTACCGCTACGCCACCGAGGATCTCGAACTCGGCGGGGAGACCATCCCCGCGGGATCGACCGTGGTGGTCTCACTGCTGGCCGCCAACCACGATCCCCGGCGTTTCGACAACCCGGACACCCTCGATATCCACCGCAAGGCCCGCGGGCACGTGTCCTTCGGGCACGGCGTGCACCAGTGCCTGGGCCAGCAACTGGCCCGGGTGGAGATGCGCGCCGGTTTCGCCGGACTGTTGCGCCGCTTCCCCGCCCTGCGGCTCGCCGTGCCGGCCGGGGAAGTCCCGTTGCGGACCGATATGAACATCTACGGCGTCCACGAACTGCCGGTCACCTGGTCCTGAACGGCCCGGTAGACCACCCGCCGATCACACGATCGGCAGACCCTATCTCTTTCGCACACAGAGGAGCGCTGCCATGCCCACATTCGAGACGCCGGAACCGATCGCCGTCACCGTCGAAGTACTCTCCGGCGAAGTCACGGTCGCCGCCGCCGACCGCACCGACACCGTGGTCACGGTCCGGCCGGCCGACGAGTCCAAGAAGGGCGATATCCGCGCCGCCGAACAGACCCGGGTCGATTTCACGGCCGGCGCCCTGAGCGTGATCACACCGCGGGATTGGCGGACCTACACCCCGTTCGGCGGCAATCCGTCGATCGTGGTGACCATCGAGGTACCCACCGGCTCCCGGTGGAAGGGCACCACCGCGGTGGGCCGGCTGGTGGGCACCGGCGAACTCGGCCGGTGCGATCTGGAGGTGGCCGCCGGCGATATCGTCGTCGAGCGCCTGACCGATTCGGTGACCGCGAAAACCGCCAAGGGCGATATCCGCATCGGCGAGGCAGTACGCGGGGAACTGCGGTTGGAGACCTCCATGGGCGAACTCGAAGTGGGTATCGCCCCGGGCAGCGCGGCCCGGCTGGAGGCGGGCGCCGGGCACGGCACGGTGCGGAACCGGATGGAACCGGTCGACCCGGCCGAGGGCCGCGGGAACATCGTGCGGGTGTACGCACGCAATTCCTACGGCGACATCATCGTCCGGCACGCGAGCGTCGTCTGAACATCCGGCACGTGCACAACGAGCAATACAGGCGGGCCTTCCCGGAGGGAGGGCCCGCCGCGTTGCGGTATCCGGCCCCGCCCGGCCGGAACATTCGTCCAATACATCCCCGCACGCCGCGGCGATGCCGGCATCCGTATCCGGAAACGACCCGTTCCCGGATCACCGGACGGGTGGCGACCACCGCCCCCGACTGCACAGCAGGAGAGCTATGTACGACGTCAGCGGCAAGGTTCGTCCACCGCGGAGCAGGCCGGTCCGCTCGGAGGACACCGGATCCCGAGCCCGGCCGGGAAGTGGTGCGCGGTATCGACCTGGTGCTGGAACCGGGTACGGTCACCGCGCTGGCCGGGCCGTCGGGCAGCGGGAAATCCACGCTGGTCCAACTGCTACCGCGCTTCTTCGACCCGACCCACGGCACGATCACGCTGGGCGGGGTCGACCTGCGTGAGCTGGCCGCCGCGGAGCTCTATCGGGCGATCTCCTTCGTCTTCCAGGATGTCCGCCTGCTGCGCGCGTCGGTCGCGGACAATATCGCCCTCGCGGTGCCGCACGCCGACCTCGACGCCGTGGTCCGCGCCGCGCAGTGGGCGAACATTCACGATCGCATCCTCGAACTGCCGCACGGGTACGAGACGATCCTCGGTGCCGAAGCGGGGTTGTCCGGCGGTGAGGCGCAGCGGATCGCGCTGGCCCGGACGCTGCTGGCGGAAACCCCGGTCCTCGTGCTCGACGAGGCGACCGCCTTCGCCGACCCGCGAATTGAACAGGCCGTGCGCGCCGCGCCGGCGGCCCGGTCCGGCGAGCGCACGGTTCTGGTCATCGCCCATCGCCCGGAGACCCTCGCCGACGCCGCGGTCGCCATGGCGCAGTTCGCCATCGTCTTCCAGGATGTCCACCTCTTCGACGGCACGATCGAGGACAACGTCCGGCTCGGCCGGCCCCACGGCACCGCGGCCGAAGTCCGGGCGGCGGCCGAGGCGGCCCGGCTGGACGAGGCAGCCGTGCACGAGGGTATCGAGCGGCTCGTGGCGGGACGGACAGTCGTGATGGTGGCCCATCGGCTGAACACGGTCCGGCGGGCGGATCGGATCGTGTTCCTGGACAAGGGGCGGATCGTGGAGGAGGGAACCCATGAGGAGCTGCTGCGCCGGGGCGGTCGCTATGCCGACTTCTGGGCGGTCTCCGACCGGGTGGCGGGTGAATGTTCGCCGGCGGCGGCCGGACCTAATCGGCCGGGCGGATCGCCGGACTGAAACCCTGGGTCATCGTGACGTAGGCGGCCAGATCCTCGATGCACATCATCTCGGGATGACTGTAATAGACCAGTTCGAATCGGCGCTGCCGCCATGACATCGGGTCCATGCGACCTTCATGACTCGTATCGCACAGCGCTTCGAGCCGGGCCAGATCGAACGGCTCCTTACCGCGGGCATGCGCGTCCGCTTTGACGGCCGCCAAGCGCTCTGTACGTGTCAGATCCGCGCTGCCCCACACTCTCGCCGCGAAGCGGCGCGCTTCTTCGAGGTCCACTGACGCTCTCCTACCTGCCCGCGGGCCCGGTCCAGCCGGAAGGCTGGTTTAACCACGAGAAGTTCTGGGTACGAGTCTAGGCCGTGAACTGCGGTGCCGCATCGCCGATTCCCGTGCACGCCTCGAAAGCCCTGCGCACCCTGGGAATTCTACGGTCCGCGAGGCCTGGTCTCCGCGTATTCACCGTAGCCGAAGCGGAAATCGAGGACAGCCCGACCGTGGGTACCGATGCCCACGTCATCCGGCGGCGCACGACCGCCGGCGGGCACGGCCGATGGGTCATCGGCGTTCGATGCGGACCTCACGCCACGGGGCCGGACCATCCAGCAGCGCGGCGTCGCCGCCGGACAGGAACCGCTCGAAGAACGCCAGCGTGTACGCGGCGACGATCTCGTGGCCGCGCGCGCCGGATCTCGTGGTCGATTTCGCCGCCGGAGAGCAGTTGCGCACCGAGATCTCGGCGCAGTTCCGGCTGCCCGGCTTCCGCGCCGAACTGGCCACCGCAGGTTTCCGCATGCGTCACGCCTGGACCGACCCCGCCGGACGATTCGCGCTGGTACTGGCCGACCGGTGAGCCCACCGCGCCGTCACCGCCGCGGCGACCGGATAGATGCCTCCGCAGCTCGGTCGGGACCAGCGACCGCGCGCCGGGCACATCGGCGACCCAGCGCGCCACCAAAAGCAGGCCGGCGAAGCAGACGGCGGCTATCGCGGCGAAGGTCGCCCGCCAGCCGTAGGCGGCGCCGACGACGGTACCCAGCGGTGCGACCGCGCATTCGCCGCGCTCGGAGCGATTGCGCGCGGCGGTGACCGAGATCGCCCCGCGCGGCTGAGTGTCCTCGTGTCCGGGCAGGTCAGCGGAACAAGGCGGGGTGGTCGGCGACCCACTGGGCATAGGTGCCGGCCGGCCGCCCGGTGAACCGCTGCACCGCGGGCGATGGCGCGACCGGTGCCAGCCGGGCGTATTCGAAGGACCGGAGCAGCCCGTCCACAGCCCGAGCCGGAAGCCCGGCGCCCACCAGCCGGCCGCGCACCGTCTCCGGGGGTAGGTCCTCGAACGCGATATCGATGCCCAGCACATCGGCGATCGTCGCGACCATTTCGCGCGGGGTGAGCAGCGCAGGACCGGTCAGGAGATACTCTCCGGCGGCCGCGGCGGGTCCGCTCAGCAGGGCGCCGGTGACCACCGCCGCGACATCACGCTCGTCGATGGGCGCGACGGCCACATCGGCATACGGCGCGGACACGGCCTGGGCCTGCCGGATCCCCGCCGACCACCAATGCGCGGTGTTCGACATGAACAGCACGGACCGCAGAATCGTGACCGCGCCGTCGAACCGCCCGAGCCGATCCTCGAGCGGCCGGTATCCGGCCCCGATCGGGCTCTCGGGATCCGCGGCGGACGCGGACGACAACAGCACCAGATGGCCGACCCCGCGCCCGCGGGCCGCGGCGATCAGTTCCTCGAGCCGGGCCCCGGGGTCGCCCGTGGGTTCACCGGCACCCAGCGCGTTGACATTGATCAGGGCGGCCCGCGCACCGTCCAGCAGGTCGGCGAAGGGGGTTCGCGCCGAGACGAATTCGACTCCCGCGGCGGCGGGCGACGCGTCCGGTTGCCGGGTGACCGCGCGAACTCCGGCTCCACCGGCCCGCAGCCCCGCGACGACCTGCCGCCCGACCGGACCCGTAGCGCCCGTCACCACGATCGCCGAGCTCATCACATTCCCCGCCCGACGCCCGCGGCGCGGGCACCCGCGTCGATACGAAGATCACGAGCTGCCATGCGCTTCAGCGTAACCGGATATCCCGCTCGGGATCTCATGGCAGCCGGCGCGGATGCGGCGCCCCCGGCGCCGACCGCACGCACCGCGCGCTTCAACGATCCCGGTCCGGCCCGGGCGTGTACCGGATACGCCATCCGCCCTCCCACTGTTCACCGGGTGCGAGGTGACGCAATCCGTCACCCGAGTTCAGCGCGTTCGGCGGGGCGGTCATCGGTTCCAGCGCGACCGCGAGTCCCCGACCCCGCGGCCGCGGAAACTCCCGCGGGGTGAAAACCTGCAGATACTCCCAGCCGGTGTCCTGCACGAGTTCGACCGTCGCGCCGTCGGGGGCGGTGAGCCGGGCCGCCGCCGCGGGTGTCACCCCGCCGAACGGGGTGTCCAGGTCCAGCTGTGACAGCGGCACACCGGCCCGTAGGTCGTAGCGGGTGCCCTCGACCGGGTGTTCGGCCACCGGATTCATGCGGGCGTCGACCTCGAAATAGGTTGCGGCGGAAACCGTCAGCACCAGGTCCTCGACCGGCGTCTCACCCACCCGGAGGTACGGGTGCGCGCCCACGGCGTACGGCGCCGGCCGATCTCCGTGGTTCACCACGCCATGGGTCACGGCGAGCCCGTCGGAGCGCAGTTCGTAGCGCACCCAGGTGTCCAGCAGGAACGGCCAGCCGTGCTGGGGCGGTATCAGCGCGCCCAGGGTCACGACGGCGGCGGACAGTTCTCGCACCTCATAGCCGGTGTTGCGCAGCAACCCGTGGATCGCGTTCGAACGCGCCGGTTCGGTGATATCGAGTTGCTGGGGTAGTCCGTCGAGAATCCAGATACCGTCGCGGACCCGGTTGGGCCAGGGCGCCAGGACGATTCCGGCGCCCATCGGCGGCGTCGTCCCGGCCGGAACCGATTCGGTGACCGCGACACCGCCGACGGTCAGCCCACGCAGGACGGCGGCCACCGTGCCGATCTCGGCGCGCACGCCGGAGAGCTCCAGCACGATCGAGCGGCCGGTCGGTGTCTGCGCTCGGAGATGGTCACCTCGCCAGCCTGGATACCCGGCCCGGCCGCGACTCCGAACGCGCGGCTCGGGTCGCGCGCCCGGCCGCACGCGAGCCCCCGGGGCGGTTACAGCCCGTTCACACCGGCGGCCATCACCTTACCGGCCGCCTTCCCGTATTCGGCCATCCCCGCCGGGTCCTTGATCAGCTCGGTCACGATGACGTAGCCCTTGGCCATCCTGGTCTCCTTTTCCCGCGTGAGTCGGTCAGGATGCGGCCCGGCCGTTACGGCGGAGCAGGTGCGGGCGCAGCCGGTTGAACCCTCGCACGCGCACACTGCGCAGCTGCTTGATGCTCAACTCGGGCTCGTTGTCCAATTCCGCCGCGGCCCCGTCGTCCACCAGGATCGTGCCCGGCCGCGCGACACCGGTGAGCCGGGCGGCGATGTTCACCACCGAGCCGTACAGGTCACCGAAACGCTGCAGCACCGGCCCGTAGGCCAGCGCGATCCGCAGCTCCGGCGTGGTGCCCACCGTCATGGTGGATTCCTGGAGGGCCAGCGCGATCCGGGCCGCGGCCAGCGGCGATTCGGCCGCGAACATCACTTCGTCGCCGACGTTCTTGATGACCCAGCCGCCGTTCTCGGCGATGGCGTCGTTGGTGGTGGATTCGAACGCCTCCAGCAGCGTGGACAGTTCGTCGGGATGCAGATGCCGGGTCAGCCGGGTGTAGCCGACCATATCCGCGAACCCGACGGCCAGCACCCGGGTCGAATCGGCGGGCGAACCGGTATCCTCCAGATTCCGCGAGAGTGCCGCGTCGAGGTGGCGCCGCCAGGCATAGGACAGCAGGCTCTCCAGCAGTTCCACCGTTTCCGCGGTGGCGGTCCGGGTGATCTGTTCGCGATCCCCGTCCGCTCCGGCCGCGGCGACGCGTCGATCGATCTCGGCCAGGACCAGATCCACCTGCCATTCGGCCAGCCGCGCCATGGTCTGCCCGATGGTGCGGGCCGTCGCGGCCTGCTGCCGGGTGTCGGCTCCGGCCAGCGTGCCCACCTCCCGGAACCGCTGGATCGCGGCGATATCGGCGTCGGTGTAATCGCGCGCGCTGTCGTCCTCGCCGGCCGGGAAACCGAGCGAGACCCACAGCCGCCGGGCGAGCTCCGGCGTCACCTCGGCTCTTTCGGCCACCTCGTTGCGGTTGTAGCGCCGGCGACCGGCGAGCAGGCTCGCCTCGGCCGCCGACCGCACCAATTCGGCCCTCTCCTGCGACACCATGGGCGAAACCTTACGACGCCGCGGCCGCCCACCGGCCGGTCCGGGTGCATCGCCCGGTGATCTGCGTCATGTTCGGGTCGCGGTCCGCATAACGGCGGCCCGAACCAGGGTTACGGCCGGGCGGGGGCAGGCGCCGGTCCCGGCGTGCCGGACCGGACCGAGTCCGGGTGCGGTACCACCGGCTGCGTGGTGTGCGGGACCGCGGCGGGAGCCGCCCGGGGCGCGACCTCGGCAGGGCGTGCGGTGGGGTCGGGCGTGGGTACCGGCACCTCGGTGGAAGGGGTCACGGGGACCGGCGGCGCGGCCGGGACCGGGGGTGCCGGGACCGCTTGGGGCGCGGGGGCCTCGGCCTGCCGCGGGGTCGGCCGGGCAGGCTGCGTGGTCGGCGCGCCGGGTTGCGGCACGGGCTGCGGGGCGCTCGGCTCCGTGGCCGCGGTCGCCGGTGCCACGGGCGGATTAGGGGCCTGCGCGGGCTGCGGCGCCGGTACCGGCTGTGAAGTCGGAGCCGGTACCGAGCGCGGCGCGGCCTGGGCCGGTTCGGCGGGCGGGACGAACAGCGGCCGGTCGGTGGGCAGGTTGACGAAACTCGGCGCGGCCGGATCCAGTTCCAGATGCTGCGGTGCGAGCTCGCTGTTGTTCAGCATGGGCCGGAACGCCAGTGCCTTGGGCGAATTGCCGGCGAACACGTCGAGCCGCAGCCGGTGCCCGGGCGCCAGTACCGCCTGAATAGGGATGACCGCGATATCGAGCGTCACCGGCTCCCCCGGCACCACTTTCTGCACACTGTCGAGGGTGAGCGGATTGTGCGGCGCGGTGAGATCACCGTTGGCCGAGCGGGTACTGCGGGACTCGTCGATCGCCCGCAGCGACGCGGTGAGCTGGCCGGTGCTCAATACGGTCGAGGTACCGTCGGGCGCCACATCGTTGACCGTCACGTTCCAGTAGCCGTCCGCGGTGTCGTGCACGGTGTTGAGGTGCACATTGATCGGGCCGGACAGAATCGTGCGTTCGGCGATCGGCTCGCTGGTGAAGGTGAGCGCGTTACGTTCGGCGATCCGGGAATCCTTGGCGCACATATCCAGTGCCGCGCCGATTCCCGCCGAACCCTGCGCCATGTCCCGCGAGCAGAAATTGGTCAGGCCCGGGGACACGGTGAGCCGTTCGGGGGCGCCCGGCCGGCCGGTGAGCGAGCCGTCGTGGAGAGAGTCGCCGGTCGTTCCGCTCGCCGCCCCCGACAGATACACCCGCCGGTGCGTCATACCCGGCTGCGGGAACCGGTCGAGCACGACCCAGTCCCCGCCCTGCTCCCAGACGATCACCGGACCGTAGTCGGTGATGCCGTTGTCGATGTCCTTGAGCCAATGGTCGAACCACGCGCGTTGCAGCACGTCCAGGCGCGGCGGGGCCCCGGGCCGTCCGGTCCCGGCACCGGGGTTGGCGTGGTAGGTGTCGCCGACGATGAGCTGTTTGCGGCCCGGCGGCAGGGGGATGTCGTTGTAGAGCGTGGTCGCGCTGTTGGCGAAGATATCGTGCCAGCCGCCGTAGACGAAGGTCGGCACGGTGATCTTCTCCGGATGGCCCATGATCCCTTGGCGGAAGGCGCTGTTCTCGTCCAATGCGTCGGCCAGGGCCGGCGGCATGTCCCGCAGGGACGGGGTGAGCAGCGCCTGGGCGAGCAGATCGTAGTTCGTCGCCGGATCGGCCATGCGGTCGCTGAGCCACTGCCAGTCGAAGGTGCCGTTGAGCATGGCCTTCACATCGGGCATGAGCTTCGCCTGGTTCACCTGGTTGAGCCACAGCGGCAGGAAGGTCACACCCACACCACCACCCGGTGCCACCACATCGCGCATGAGATCGCTACCCGGTTCGACCGGGAAGATGGCCTGGAGCGGTTCCGGGGCGTTCTCCGCGGCACGCAACTGGTTGATCCCGGCATAGGAACCGCCGCTCATGGCGACCCGCCCGTTGGACCACGGCTGCCGCGCCGACCATTCGATCACCTCGCGGGTGTCGAGCTGTTCGCGCTCACCGAGGGTGTCCCACAGCCCCTGCGACTGCCCGGTACCGCGCACATCCACAGAGACGACCGTGTAACCGGCGCGGACGAGTTGGCTGTCGAGCCCGAGCACGGTCGCCACGGTGCCGCCGTCCAGTGCGTGCAGCAGATCCTCGAAACCGCTGATCGGGGTGCCGGTCAGGTTGATCCGGCGCACCAGGTCCATGGTCCACCGGCGCACTTCGGGATCGCCCATCGCCGAATCGATCATGCTCGACATCATTTTCGAGTACGGCGTCATGGTGACGATCGTCGGCAGCGGGCGGGTCTCCACCGCACCGCCGGCCGCCGCGGGCCGGTACACATCGGCTTTCAGCACCACACCGTCGCTCATGGTGATCAGTACGTCTTTGTCGATCTGTGTTTCGGGATACGGCTGCGGACCGTCGTGCAGGTCGGTCCACTGCTGGGCGAGTTCGGCGGGCGATACCGCCGGGGAGGTGTCCCGGTGCACCGGGTGGCGCGTGGATTGTGCTGCCACCACCAGGATCACGGTCACGACGACTACCACGGTGGCGGCCGCGGCGGCCGCGAGCCCGTGAACCCGGTACAGCCGCATGAACAAACCCTCCACCTCGTGGTTCCGGCTTCCGCGCACAGTCGGCGCGGACAATAGTTTCCGCACACAGGTGGAGCCGACGATAGCAATCAGCTCTGATGGAACGGGGTTGCGACGCGCGGACCCGGCCGATCACCGGAACCCGAGGTGGGCAGGTATCCGGGCGGCCGGCCCGCGCCGCGGTGTCAGTTCACCCGCCGCGCCCGCACAACGAGGTCCTTGACCTGATGTCCGGCGGCGGGCCGGTTGCGGTCGCGCCGCTCGTCGACCTCCACGGTCCAGCCGTCGCCGAGGAGTTCGACGATCTCGGACGGCTGATAGAAGTCGTAGGGGTCGAATCGAGGCGAAGGTCCGTCCCCCGCGTGCGCATGCCCGCCCTCGTGCGAATGCTCGTCGCGCGGCGGGAATTCGGTGGGATCGTGCGCGACGAACAGCAGGGTTCCCCCGGGGGCCACGACCTCGAGCAGCGCGCGCACGGTGGCGTGATCGGTTTCGTGCACGATCGGGAAATAGTGGGCCGACACCAGATCGAAGGAGCGGGCCGGCATCGGCGTGGCGGTGATATCGGCGCGCTGCCACGAGATCTCCGGATGCCCGGCCGCCGCGCGGTCCAGCGCGACCTGCGAGATATCCACCGCCGTGACCTGCCAGCCGTGTTCGGCCAGCCAGTAGGCGTCCGCCCCCTCACCGCAGCCGAGATCGAGGGCCTGGCCGGGTGCCATACCGGTCACTTCCGTGACCAGCGCATCGTTGGGCAAACCGCTGAACCGCTGTGCGCTCTCGCCGTACATATCGTCCCAGAACTGCTGGTCCATCCGTTACTCCTGGTCTCGTGCGGTGTGTTCCCCAGCATCCGGGCAAACAGCTGGCTTGACAAATTTATTTGCCAGTTCTGCAATAGAGGTATGGATCGGGAGTTCGACGAGGTCATTGATGCGATCGGCCCGCGGCTGCGCGAACTGCGCCGCCGCAACGGTACGACGCTGGCGGCGCTGTCCGAGGTCACCGGCATCCCGGTGAGCACCCTGTCGCGCCTGGAATCCGGCCAGCGGAAACCCAGCCTCGAACTGCTGCTCCCGCTGGCCAAGGCCCACCAGGTGCCGCTGGACGAACTGGTCGACGCGCCGGAGACCGGCGACCCCCGGGTCCACACCCGCCCGGTGACCCGGCACGGTCAGACCTTCATCCCGCTGACCCGTCGGCCGGGCGGCCTGCAGGCCTACAAGCAGATCCTGTCCGGCCGCGCCGCCGCCGAACCCGAAATGCACACCCACGAGGGCTACCACTGGCTCTACGTGCTCAACGGCAAACTCCGGCTCATCCTCGGCGACCGCGACATGATCCTGACCCCGGGTGAAGTGGCCGAATTCGACACCCATCTGCCGCACTGGTTCGGCAACGCCGACGAGCATCCGGTGGAGTACCTGAGCATCTACGGACCGCAGGGCGAACGGTTCCACATCAAGGCCAGATATCGCCCGGAGTGAATTCGGACAAGGCCGCTACGCTGCGGAAATGTAGATAGTTATTTCTTCGTGATCCGTATTGCCCGTGTCGTTTACCGATCGGCGCGCGATGACGCGAAATATGACTCCTCGGGTTTGCAGGACCGACATATAGCTGTGGTGTATTTCCAACGCTGTTCGAGCAGTCGGTGATGTTGTCCTCGCGCATTCGGCGATGAAAACCGTGGCGCTCCCACCGGCTCTCGACCTGAGCACGGAGGACCGCAATTATGGATTCTGTACCGATACGTCAGCGCTGTGCCGCATTGGCCCTATTCGCCGCCGCGGCCGGCGCCATCCTCGGAACAACAGCACCCGCCCAGGCCCAGCCGGTCACCCTGCCCGGCTTCGGCACCTTCGAAATTCCCGATCAGATACCCCTGCCGGCCGAAATCCCCGGTATCGGCGCACTCACCCCGCAGGTGGCGCCCACCCCGGCAGTCGGCGATATCGCGGTGGCGGCGGCGCGCAGCAAGCTCGGGGCACCGTATGTATCCGGCGGTACCGGACCCAACGTTTTCGACTGTTCAGGACTGGTGCAGTGGGCGTACCAGCAGGCCGGAGTGCAGGTACCGCGCACCAGCTGGTCCCAGCTCTCCGCCGGTACACCGGTACCGCTCGACCAGCTACGGGTCGGCGATGTGATCTCCTACAGCGGTGGTGGCCATTCGGCGCTGTACGCCGGAGACGGTCAGGTGATCCACGCCGCGACCTCCACCGTGGAGATATCGCCGATGTCGTATTCGCCCGTGGTCGGAGCACGCCGCTTCTGACCCGAGCCGCACCGTGGTCCCCATCGACCGGTGGCAAACCCGAACCACAGCCTCGGGCCCACGGCGCACCCCACGGAATACGCCCCCTCGGGGCGGGGAAGTCCCGAGAGGGCGTATTCGGTGATCAGAGACGTTCGATGATGGTGGCGTTCGCCAGACCGCCCGCCTCGCACATGGTCTGCAGCGCGTACCGCCCGCCGGTCTGCTCGAGATGGTTGACCATGGTGGCCAGGATCCGCACTCCCGATGCGCCCAGCGGGTGCCCCAGCGCGATGGCCCCACCGCGCGGGTTCAGCTTCTCCGGGTCGGCGTTCAGTTCGTGCTGCCAGACCAGCGGCACCGGCGCGAAAGCCTCGTTGACCTCGTAGGCGTCGATATCGTCGATCGTCAGCCCAGCCCGCTCCAGCACCTTCTTCGAGGCCGGCACGGGCGCGGTCAGCATGAGCAGCGGATCGTCACCCACCACCGCGAAGGAATGGAAACGCGCCCGCGGCCGCAGCCCGAGCTTCGTGGCCGCCTGCTCGCTCATGATGAGCGCGGCCGACGCCCCGTCGGTGAGCGGCGAGGAGTTGCCCGGGGTGATGGACCAGTTGATCTCCGGGAACCGCTGCGTGTACTGCTCGTCGGCGAACGCCGGCTTCAGGCCCGCGAGCTTCTCGGGGGTGGACCCGGCCCGGATGGTCTCGTCCGCGGTCAGCTCCCCGGCGGCGACCAGTTCCCGGTCGAACCCGCCGGCCGCGGCGGTCTCGGCCGCCAGCCGATGCGACCGGGCCGCGAATTCGTCGAGGGTGGCCCGGTCGAACTTCCAGCGCGCCGCCAGGATCTCGGCGGCCACACCCTGCTGCACCAGGCCCTCCGGGTACCGGTGCGCGATGGGGCCGCGATTGGCGTCCCGGCCCTGCGCGTTGGAGAACATGGGCACCCGGCTCATCGACTCCACACCACAGGCGACGGCGATATCGTAGGCACCCGCGATCACGCCCTGCGCGGCGAAATGCGCGGCCTGCTGACTGGACCCGCACTGCCGGTCCACCGTGGTGGCCGGTACCGATTCGGGGAATCCGGCGGCCAGCACAGCGGTCCGGGAGATATTGAAGGCCTGCTCCCCGCTCTGGGTCACGCAGCCGCCGATCACATCGTCGACCAGCGCCGGATCCAGGTCGTTGCGCTGCAGCAGTTCGCTCAGCACCCCGGCCAGCAGGGTCGCCGGGTGCACCCCGGACAACCCGCCACCGGCCTTACCCTTCCCGGACGGCGTGCGAACCACATCAACGATGACGGCGGACTGCATAGTCCCTCCTGAATTGCTCGTTCCGGCCGGTCAAGTGAATGACCGTTCGAATTTAAGTTAACACGCATTCGCATGGTTGGACCAGAGTGGTGCCCCACACCCGACAGCCGATCACCGCTCCGCGCCGCCGCCCGAATTCGCGCTCGGACCCACGGGCCGGCGGTCGGCAGGAAACGACTACATGCGGTAGGGGTTCCGCAGTGTCGTCGGCGTATGCGCCACCTCGGAAACCTTCTCGGGGAACCGAGCACCGGCGACATAGAACCGGGCGCGAGTCCGTCCCACCGGTTCCAGGATCTGCCGGCGCACCAGTTCACGCAGGTCCCGCTGGGCCTGCTGAACACTCAAACTCTCGCTCTGTTCGTAGCGGCTCCGGCGCACTCGGCCTGCCATCGCGACGTCGTGCAACGCGGTGACGAGCCGCTCGTCGAGCGACTCGGCGGCGGCGAACTCCAGCAAGCGTTCCCATACCCGTCCGGACCGGACGAAACGCGCATGCACAGTCTGCGCCTGCTGGTGATAGGCGATCAGATTGAACCGGATCCACTCCGACACATCCTGGTCGGGAAGGTACTCGCTACCCCGGCGTCCCAGCACCTGGTAGTACTCCCACGTGTTGCCCGGTCGCCCGAGCCATGCCTCGATCGAAGAGAACTCCGGAGCGAGCACCCCTTCCCGCGCGATCATCAGCGTCTGTAGCGAGCGCGACATCCGGCCGTTCCCGTCGGCCCAGGGATGTATGGACACCAGATGCAGGTGGGCCATCGCGGCGCGAACGAGCGGATGGGTGCCGTCCGCGGTCTCGAGCCACTCCACCAACTCCGCCATGAGCGCGGGCACCGCATCGGCCTCCGGCGCGGTGTACGCGGCGATGCTCGGGTCGCGGGCATCGGTCACATAGACCGGGCCCCGCCGCCACTGCCCCGCCGGCTTACGCGGAGAATGCCGATGCCCCTGCAGCATCCAGTGCAGCGCGTTGAGCATCCCCTTGCTGTAGGCGAAATCCTCTACATCGTGCAGGGTCTGGATGTAGGTCATCATCTGCTCATAGGCGAGCGTCTCGGCGCGGTTCTCCTCGGAGATATCGACGTCATGTTCCCCGGCGAGCAGGTCCTCGACGTCGATGGTGGCTACTTTGAAACCCTCGATTGCATTCGATGCCGCCACAGCGTCGGCAGTGAGGAATTCACGCAATCGATCCAACCGCTTCGCCGGGACTTCCGGCAGATGATCCCGGAGTTCGGCGCGCATCCGGTCGATCTCGGACAGCAGCCGCTCGTCAGCGCCGGACAGTGCCGGGGTCGGGAACAACATATGCGCGCCCGATATAGGCTCCGAGAAAAGGCACACGTGACTCCGTCCCTTGGCTCATCCCCGGTCAGTTGGCCAATACACCGCCCATACGAGTACCACCACCGGAAGACCTACCGCCACCATCCACCCGAGCCCGGTCACCGGCCCGTCCTTACCGGCGACCACCGCGCGAAGGACAACCGGGGCAGGACCGTCTCCACGTCGGCAACGTCCATGACCCGATTCAGCTCCAACGGATCGAGGTGAACCGGGGCAGGCAGTATCACCACATCCGCACCGGTGTTACGTGCTTGTTCGGCCACCGGCAGCGCCGACTGGACGTCCGGCCAGACGATGCAGTAGCCGAGCCGCCGCGCGAGTCGCTCGACCTGCGCACGGTCCCATCCGGGTGCAGCACTCGCATCGTCATCTACCCATCCGAACGCGATCGGCGTTATATGTCGCCGCATGACGGTTCCCCTGACCTTGTGTAAACGTGGAATGCACCCGCCGCCGGGGACCTTGCAACCTTCGGCGATCGACCTGGCGGCGGGGCCGAAAAAGACGTTATGCGCAGCCTTTTCGATTCGTAAGCACCTTGCCGTCCACAACCGTCTACAACGGAGGTCTCTGCCCAGCTACCGTGGATTTCATGCACCCTGATGGGGAGAACATCACTGGTGAACAGCTGCGTGCCGCACGTACAGCCGCCGGGCTGAGCCTGGCCGCCCTGGCCGCGCGTACGCACTACAGCAAGGCGCTCCTGGGGATGCTGGAGACCGGGCAGCGCCAAGTCAGACCCGAACACATCACCGCCTATTCCGACGCGGTGGGGTTCGGATCGGCGCTGTTCGTGGAACCGGCTGATGGAGAAAAGGCAGCGGCGGAATGGGTTCGGCGGGCCGCCGCATCGGATATCGGGGACGACACCCTGGAACATCTGGAACTGGCCGTGGACGATCTGGCGGCGGCCTACCCGACAACCCCACCCGCCGAACTTCTCTGCCGTATCCGTCGGCATCTCGGCTTCGCGGGAAGGCTTATGGACAGCAGGAAAACCCTGGCGCAGCACCGCCGATTGCTGGTCACGGTCGGTTGGTTGTCTCTGCTGGCCAGCACATGTCATATCGACCTCGGCGAAGTCTCCGCCGCGGCTGCCCGGGGACACCTGGCGTGGAAGTTGGCAGACGAAGCGGGACACCGGGAAATTGCCGCGTGGTGTCTGGAGACCCGCGCTTGGAACCAACTGACGGACGGTAGGTTCGCCGAGGCGGCCGAACTGTCCCGCGCCGCTCAATCCATGGCGCCGGTGGACAGTTCCGCATTCATTCAAGCCACGGCTCAGGAGGGTCGCGCACTGGCCCGGATCGGGGACCGTGGCGGCACCTACATTGCGCTACGCAAGGTCGCCCGGCTGGTATCCGGACTGAGCACGCCCGACAGGCCGGAACATCATTTCCGGTACGACCCGGCCAAGTCGGACGCTTACGTGGCCACCACGCTCGCGTGGCTCGGTGATCCGGCGGCAGAGCCGTACGCCCGGCATGTTCTCGCCGACCTCACATCTGCCCCGACCACCAGACCACGCCGCATCGCTTCAGCGAACCTGGACCTCGGCCTCGCACTGATCGCCGCCGACAAGCCCGACGAAGCGGCACACGTCGCATTGGCGGCCGTGGAATCCCGACGCCTGGTGCCGTCGAACTACTGGCGTGTGTACGAAGTCGTCTCGGAGATCGCGGACCGGAACGCGCCGGACGCGACCGTTGTACGTGAAGCGTTCCACGATATCTATCGGGCGTAACGGACGACTATTGACCAGCTCGGCCGCGGTCATTCCGAAGGAATCATGTCTGCTCGCGCCGAGCCCGGCCGCAACACCGACCGGGTCCATCCGGGCGCCCGTACCAACTCTGGGCTATTGCACTGGTCCCCTGACGCCGCGAAGCACCCGGTTTCTTCGACTGTGCCGGCGTGATGTGGAATCGGTCATTCCGTGGCCTCATCGGCAAGGATTTCGTCGACGCGATCCGCCAAGGTGGGATCGCCGCCGCGAACCGGCGCAGGCATGGTGGCTCGGAACGCCCTACTGAATCCGTTCCCACCCCCGGCGCTCCGGCCGCGACCCCAGCTCCCGGTCCCGGCTGCGATAGACGATGTAGGGCCTGGTCAGGTACCCGATCGGCATCGAGAACACATGGACCAGCCGGGTGAACGGCCAGAATGCGAACAGTAACCAGGCGGCGATCACGTGGAGCCGGAAACCGAGGGGTGCGGCCAGGATCAAGTCGGTATCAGGGCGGAAGGAGAGGATGGAGCGGAACCAGGGGGAGACCGTCTCCCGGTAGTCGTGCGGGTGGTTGTTCGCATTGTTGACCAGCGTGGTGCCGAAGCCCAGCAGCAGCGTGCCGAGCAGCAGTACGTACATGACCTTGTCATTGCGGGTGGTCACGGAGAAGACGGGTCCGGTGGTGCGGCGGCGGTATATCAGGATGGCCGCACCGGCGAGGGTGGCGAGACCGGCCACGATCCCGAGACTGGCGGAGGCCATGTGGTACACCGAATCACTGACGCCGACGGCCTCGGTCCAACCCTCGGGAACCAGCAGGCCGACGATATGGCCCACGATCACCAGCAGGATTCCGTAGTGGAACAGTGGACTGCCCAGGCGCAGTAGTCGATTCTCGTACAGCTGGGAGGAACGGGTGGTCCAGCCGAATTTGTCGTAGCGGTAGCGCCAGTAGTGACCCGCCAGGAAGATCGCGATGGAGGCGTAGGGCAGGGCGACCCACAGCAGGATGTCGAACGCGGTGAGGTTTTCGCCGGGGGCAGCGAGGAGCGTGTGGTTCATCGGCACACCTCGGTGACGCCGGAGGCGCTCCTGGGCGCCGGTGGCACAACCGGATCGGGGAGGTACTGCGGCGGGGCGAAGGGCGCCAGACCGACGGCTTCCTCCGGTGGGCCCGCGGCGATGAGCCGGGCGACGGCGTCCTGTTCGGAACCGGCGAGAGCGGGGAGGGTGGCGGTGATCGATTCGAGGACGTCGGCCCAGGGCGAACCGGCGTCCCGCAGGCCCCGGCGCATCACCTCGAGACCGGCTCGATATTCGGTGAGCAGCCGCAACCCGGTCTCGTCGTTATCGGCCGCGGCGAATTCCAGCACCACGGAGAGGTGGTCGGGCAGTTCCTCCTCGGAGAGTTTCAGCCCGGCCTCGCGATAGGCCTGCTTGAAGCGCAACAGAGCGACGCCGCGTTTGCGGGTGTCGCCGTAGGCGAAGTAGGTGAGGTAGGGGCTGAACCGCTTGCGGTGGTCGAAGGTCGCCACATAGTCGGCGGCGAGTTCGAAAACCGAACGGGTCCGGACATGGCCGAGGAAGCGGGTGAGCGGGGCGCCGACCGGCGGGGGCAGGGTCGCCGTCACGGTGCTCAGCAGGTCGAGCCTGCGGCGCAGGGAGTCGTCCGGATAGCCGAGCAGCAGCGACTGCACCTGCCAGGCGGCGGCCCGGGTAACCGGATCCAGCGTCTTCGCCGTTTTCATCACCGCACCCCCGGCTCGTCGGATTCCGGCTCGTCGCCGTTCGGCGGGAAGAGGCCGTCGGGGGCTTTGCCGTCCCAGTTGAGCAGATTCACCCGGCCGCGGCCGCCGACACCGGTCGCGGCGTCCGCGGTCTGCCGGTTGCGCAGCATCCGGAAGTTCTCCACGGCGATGGGCGAGACTCCGCCCGAATTCTCGCCGAAGGGGCCGGAATCGGTCATTCCCGGACCGCCCTCGTAATCGAGGCTGCATTCGGTGGCGAGTTCTTCCAGCCCGTGCGCCGATTCGGTGTGCGCGGGCGGGATCACATAGCGCTCGTCATATTTGGCCAGGGCCAGCAGGCGAAACATATCGTAGATTTGTTCACCCGACATACCGACCGCCTCGGCGATACGCTCCTGTGGTTCCCGGCCCAGATTGATATCGCGCATATAGCTGCGCATGGCGGCCAGCCGACGCAGGATCGCGGTCACCGGTCCGGGATCGCCCGCGGTGAACAACTGCGCGAGATAGTCCACCGGAATTCGCAATGCCTCGATCGCGGCGAAGAGATTGCCGTGATCCTCGGCGTCGTGGCCGGTATCGCGCACGATATCGACCACCGGCGACAGCGGCGGAATGTACCACACCATGGGCATGGTGCGGTATTCCGGATGCAGGGGCAGCGCGACCTTGTAGGTGTTGATCAGCGCATAGATCGGCGACCGGTCGGCGGCCTCCACCCAGTCCCACGGAATACCCGCGCGTTCGGCCTCGCGCCGCACCTCGGGGTCGGCGGGGTCGAGGAACACCTCCCGTTGCGCTTCGTAAAGGCCGTGTTCGTCCGGGGTGGCCGCGGCCTCCAGCACTTTGTCGGCGTCGTAGAGAACCAGCCCGATATAGCGCAGCCGGCCCACGCAGGTCTCGGCGCAGACGGTCGGCAATCCGACCTCCACCCGCGGGAAGCAGAAGGTGCACTTCTCGGCCTTCCCGGTGCGGTGGTTGAAATAGACCTTCTTGTACGGGCAGCCCGATACGCACATCCGCCAGCCCCGGCACCGGTCCTGGTCCACCAGGACAATGCCGTCCTCGCTGCGTTTGTAGATCGCGCCCGAGGGACACGAGGCGGCACAGGACGGATTCAGGCAGTGTTCGCAGATCCGCGGCAGATAGAACATGAAGGTCTGCTCGAATTCGAAACGCACCTGTTCGGAAAGTTTGCGCAGCAGCGGATCGCGGTGGCCGTATTCCGGTGCGCCGCCGAGATCGTCATCCCAGTTCGCCGACCATTCGATTTTCGTATCCCGTCCGGTGATCAGCGATTTCGGCCGGGCGACCGGAGTGTGCCGCTGGGCCGGCGCGGTGGTCAGATTCTCGTAGTCGTAGGTCCAGGGTTCGTAGTAATCGCTCAGGGCGGGCAGGATGGGATTGCTGAAGATGGTGAACAATTTGTGTAGCCGGCCGCCGCCTTTGAGTTGTAGCCTGCCCCGGTAGTTCAGCTCCCAGCCGCCGCGCCACCGATCCTGATCCTCGTAGGTGCGCGGATAACCCTGTCCCGGTCGGGTCTCCACATTGTTGAACCACACGTATTCCACGCCCGACCGGTTCGTCCACGCCTGTTTGCAGGTGACCGAACAGGTATGGCAGCCGATACATTTGTCGAGGTTCATCACCATCGCCATCTGCGCCATCACCCGCATTAATAGCTCACCTCCTGGCTGCGACGACGGATCACGGTCACCTCGTCGCGTTGATTACCGGTGGGTCCGAGATAGTTGAACGCGAAACTGAGCTGGGCGTAGCCGCCGATGAGATGGCTGGGTTTGATCAGCAGCCGGGTCAGCGAATTGTCGACACCGCCGCGATGCCCGGAGGTCTCGCTGATCGGCACATCGATGAGCCGGTCCTGCGCGTGGTACATGTACACGGTCCCGGCGGGCATGCGGTGTGAGACCACCGCCCGGGCCACCACCACACCGTTGCGGTTGACCGCCTCGACCCATTCGTTGTCTGCCACCCCGATGGTCGCCGCGTCCGCGGGCGCCATCCAGATGGTGGGCCCGCCGCGCGAAAGGCTCAGCATGAACATGTTGTCCTGGTATTCGGAATGGATGGACCATTTGCTGTGCGGGGTGAGATAGCGGACGGTGACACCCAACTCCCCCGTCGAACCGAGCACGGGTTCGCCGAACAGCGCGGCCATATTCAGCGGCGGCCGGTATACCGGCAGTCCCTCACCGAGTTCGGTCATCCAGTCGTGATCGAGATAGAAATGCTGGCGGCCGGTGAGTGTATGCCAGGGTTTGCGGCGTTCGATATTGATGGTGAACGGCGAATACCGGCGACCCCCGGTTTCCGACCCCGACCATTCCGGTGAGGTGATCACCGGCACCGGAGCGGCCTGGGTATCGGCGAAGGTGATCTGTTTGCCCTCGTGCTCGGCGGCCAGATCGGCCAGCCGCATTCCGGTGCGCTGTTCGAGAGTGCGGAAACCCGCGGTGGCCAGGCGGCCGTTGGTGGTACCCGACAGCGCCAGGATCGCCTCGCACGCCTGGATATCGCGCTGCAACGACGGCCGCCCGTCGGCCGGTCCGCCGCGGATCACGCCGTTCTTGTGCCGCAGATACTCGACCTCCGGCCCGAAATCGAAGGTGACCCCTTTGGTGGTGCCGCCGAGTTTCTCGGCCAGCGGTCCCAGCGCGTTCATTTTCGCCGCGATCGCGCCGTAATCACGCTCGACCACCACCAGTTTCGGCAGGGTGACCCCGGGGACCGGTTCCACATCGCCGGTTTTCCAGTCCGCGACCCGGCCGTGCGGGGTGGCCAGTTCGTCCGGGGTGTCGTGCAACAGCGGCACCGCCACCACATCCTTGCGGACCCCGAGCCGCGGACCGGCGAGTTCGCTGAACTTCTCGGCGATCGCCCGGAAGGCGTCCCAATCGGTGCGGGTCTGCCAGGGCGGTGCGATGGCGGGATTGAACGAGTGCACGAACGGATGCATATCGGTGGTGTTGAGATCGTGCTTCTCGTACCAGGTCGCGGCGGGCAGCACGATATCGGAGAACAGGGTGGTGCTGGTCATCCGGAAATCCAGGGTCAGCAGCAGGTCGAGTTTGCCGCGCGGCGCGTCCGGCCGCCACACCACATCACGCGGTCGCGCGCCGGCCGGAGTGGGTTTGGCGCGCAACGACGATTCGGTGCCCAGCAGATGTTCGAGAAAGTACTCGTTGCCCTTGGCCGAGGAACCGAGCGGGTTGGCCCGCCACACACTCAGTATTCGCGGAAAGTTCTCCGGGACGTCGGGGTCCTCGCAGGCGAAACGCATCCGTCCCGAACGCAGTTCGGAGACCACGTATCCCGCCACCGAGCCGCCCTCGGCCGCGGCGGAATCGGCCAGTTCCAGTGGGTTGCGGTCGAAGGTCGGATACGACGGCATCCAGCCCAGCCGCGCGGATTGCGCGATCACATCGGCGGTGCTCATCCCCGCCAGCCGTCCGGCGCCCGGGCTGACCGACAGTTTGTCGGCACCGAACCAGTCGTAACGGAACTGGTCGGAATGCAGGTACCAGAAGGCGGTCTGGATCATCTGCCGGGGCGGTCGCGACCAGTCGAGGGCCGAGGCCAGCTGGGTCCATCCGGTGACCGGCCGGCATTTCTCCTGACCCACATAGTGCGCCCAGCCACCGCCGTTCACGCCCTGGCATCCGGTGAGGGTGGTCAGGGTGAGGAATGCGCGGTAGATCGTGTCGGAGTGGAACCAGTGGTTGGTCCCGGCGCCCATGATGATCATCGAGCGGCCGTGGCTCTCCTCGGCATTGGCCGCGAACTCACGCGCGATCCGCAGGACCGCCGCGGCCGGGACACCGGTGATCGTTTCCTGCCAGGCCGGGGTGTAGGGGTGGGAGAAATCGTCGTAGTCGGCGGGCCAGGCCCCGGGCAGGCCGTCCCGGTACACCCCGTACTGGGCCAGCATCAGGTCGAACACCGTGGTGACCAGATGGCCGTTCACCCGCCGCACCGGTACGCCCCGCCGGATCGTCGTGTCGTCACCGGCCGCGGTGTCGAACCGGGGCAGCAGCACGGGTACCGCCGTCTCGCCGAACAGTGTCAGCCGGGGCACCACACCCTCGAGATCGAGATTCCAGTTCCCCACCCCGGCTTCGCCGTAGCGGTGACCGATCGAACCGTTCGGGACCACCGGGCGGCCGTCCGCGTCGAGCACCACCGTTTTGAACGCGGCATTCTCCACCCCGGCGTGCTCGTCGAGGTCGGCGGCGGTCAGGAACTTGCCCGGGGCGTAGCCGCCGTCGGTCTCCTCCAGCCGGACCAGAAACGGCAGATCGGTGAACTGGCGCACATAGCTCGTGAAATACGGCACCTCGCGTTCCACGAAGAACTCGCGCAGCACCACCTGCCCCATCGCCATGGCCAGCGCGCCGTCGGTACCGGGATGCGGGGCCAGCCATTCGTCGGCGAACTTCACATTGTCGGCGTAGTCCGGGGACACCGCGACCACCTTCTGCCCGCGATAGCGGGCCTCGGCCATCCAGTGCGCGTCCGGCGTCCGGGTCACCGGCAGATTCGACCCCCACATGATCAGATAGCCCGCGTCCCACCAGTCCCCCGATTCCGGGACATCGGTCTGGTCGCCGAACACCTGCGGCGAGGCCACCGGCAGATCCGCGTACCAGTCGTAGAAGGACAGCATCGTCCCGCCCACCAGCGAGACGAATCGAGACCCGGAGGCGTGCGACACCATGGACATGGCCGGAATCGGCGAGAACCCCGCGATCCGGTCCGGGCCGTACCGGGCGATGGTGTACACGTGCGCGGCGGCGATCATCTCGGTCGCCTCGTCCCACGTGGCCCGCACCAGCCCGCCTTTGCCGCGCGCGGATTTGTACCGTCGCGCCGAATCCGGGTCCTCGACAATCGTTTCCCAGGCGGTCACCGGATCTCCGGTGGCGGCCTTCGCGGCGCGATACATCTCCAGCAGCACAGCCCGCACATACGGGTAGCGCACCCGGGTCGGCGAGTACGTGTACCAGGAGAACGCGGCCCCACGCGGACAACCGCGCGGCTCGTATTCGGGTTTGTCGGGGCCCACCGACGGATAGTCGGTCTGCTGGGTCTCCCAGGTGATGATCCCGTCCTTGACATAGATCTTCCAGGAACACGACCCGGTGCAGTTCACGCCGTGCGTGGAACGCACCACCTTGTCGTGACTCCAGCGGTCCCGATAGAACTCGTCCGCCTGCCGTCCGCCCGCCTCGAACATCGAACGCCGGTCCGGGGAGATCTGCGCACGGGTGAAGAACCGCCGGGCACCCACCAGCGCATCGGTCAGTTCGTCGTCGAGCCCCGCTCGCCCCGAGCCGCGGTGCGTCATGAAACCTCCCTGGAAGTGTGTACATACGGTCCGTGGAAGGCGAAGCATCGGCGGAGGTACCGCCTCATGGAAACTCCTTCGCAACGGGTACAGACGTCGGCGGAGACCACAGGGAAGGCGGAGGTACCGCCACTCATGTGTGATTCCGCTCCACTTGGTGGCGCACCACGATCAGCGTGAACAGCAACGCGACCAGGGCCACCACCGCCAGTGCCAGCAGACCCGGGCCGTAGTCGGCGGTCGCCTCGTAGACGGCGCCCATCACCAGCGGCGGCACGAAGCCGCCCAGCCCACCGGCGGCCCCCACGAAACCGGTGACCGCCCCGACCTTGCCCGGGGGCGCGATCAGGGCGACCAGCGCGAAGGTGGCGCCGCTACCGGCGCCGAGCGCGGCGGCGAGCACCAGGAATGCGAGGGTGCCGATCGGCGCCAGGCCCGGGGTCGTGGCCTGCACCGAGGCGGCGATCACGACGGCACACAGCGTGGCGGCGAGGACCGTCGGCGCGTCGAACCGATCCGCCAGCCAACCGCCGACCGGCCGCATGACCACCGCGAGCAGCACGAACCCGGCCATACGGTTGGCCGCGTCGGTCTGGGACAGGTCGTAGGCGGTGCGCAGATAAGAGGGCAGGTAGACGGAGAAGGCCACGAAGCCGCCGAAGGAGACGGCGTAGAGCACCGCAGCCGACCAGGTAGCGGGCAGTCGCACGGTCTGGTTCAGCCGGGCGGTGACGGATTCGGTGGGCGGGGTGTGGCCGGGTGCGTCACGCAGCAGATACCAGGCGACGCTCGCGTAGATCACCAGCGCGAGCGCGCACAGCAGGAACGGTGTGGCGGTATTGCCCGCGTCCACCAGACGGACCGTGGTCAGAGCGCTGATCACGGTCCCGCCCATACCCATCCCGTACACACCGATCGCCAGCCCCTGCTTCTCGGGCGGGAACCAGGCGCTCACGAACGGCACCCCGACCGCGAACACCGTGCCGCCGATACCGAGGAAGAAACCGCCGATCAGCAGGGCTGCCAACGCGGAATGCCCGACCAGGCCCAGGAACAGCACGGGTAGCACCGTGATCAGCGAAACCACCGGGAACATCAGGCGCCCGCCGTAGCGGTCGGCCAGCGCACCGATCGGGATCCGGCCCAGCGAACCCACGATCACCGGAACGGCCACCACCAGCGACTCCTGGAAGGAATCCAGCCCGAGGTCGTCGCGGAACCGCGGCGCCAGCGGGCTCAGCAGTGCCCACGCCCAGAAATTGAGCGCGAAACCCACCGTGGCCAGGATCAGCATCAGGTTGCGCCCGCCGGTCACGGTACGGTCGCCGGCCATCGCTCGGCCGGGATTCAGCGGGGTCGAAGAGGCCACCATCACTCCTGGGGAGATCGGTCCGGCTAGCTCTCGCGCCCGGTGGACACCTGGTCCAACCGCTCGACGGGCGATTCGGTCATCGAACGCGGCCGGGAAGGCCGGGCCCTCCCGAACCGCCGTTATCGCGATATCACTGACTCACGGCCGTACTGTCGCCATTGTGCCCGCTACGGGCCCGACTCCCGGCTCACCTGAGATTCCCGGAGTTTCGTTGATATCACCGGCCCGCCGGAACCTGCCCGACCACCGCCCGCATCCGGCTCCTACGCTCGACCGGTGGATATCGACTGGCCCGAGCTGCGCGCCCGCAGCCTGCTCCTCGAGGACGAGGCGGTCCTGGCCCTGAACAAACCGGCCGGGATATCGGTCACCGGAGAACGCCACGATATCGATATCGTGGATGCCGCCGAGGCGCGCGGCGAGAAGCTGTACCCGGTCCACCGGATCGACAAGGTGACCTCGGGTCTCATCCTGTTCGCCCGGGAATTGTCCGCCCACGGCCCACTGACCCGCCAGTTCAACAAGCAGACCGCCGAAAAGGTCTACCTGGCGATCGTCGACGCCGGTGCCGCCGAACTCCCCGGCACCGGGATCATCGATCTTCCGCTCGGCGTGGGCCGCAAGAACCGCGTCCGGGTCGCCGCCCCGCGCGAAACGATCCGGCGCGTCGGCGACCGCTGGTCCGTCGCCGACACGGATCTGCTGAACACCAAGAACTACCCCTCGACCACCGAGTTCACCGTCCTCGCCCGGCACCCCGAACACACCGTCGTAGCGCTGCGTCCGATCACCGGCCGCCGCCACCAGCTACGCGTACACCTGGCCTGGATCGGCCACCACATCCTGGGCGATCCCCTGTTCGACCGCTCCGGCACGATCCCGCGCGCCCATCTGCACTCCTGGCGCCTCGGCCTGGCCGCCGACTGGCGCCCCGACGGCAGACTGGAGCTGGAGGCCCCACCCGGCGCCGACTTCTGGTCACCACTCCCCGGCCCGCCGCCCGCCCTGCCCGGGCCTCGGTGAACCCCGAATAGTGTGCGGCCGACGCCGGGCCATCGGGCACGCCTCGACATGTCGCCGGCCGAGGCCGAAGAGTTTTTCGGCGCCGTGCTCACACCTGACGAACCGAGCACCGTTGCCGGATCGCCCGGACCGGGTTTCGGCCGTGGTCCCCGACACCCGGCTGCGATCGCTGCCCGGTTCGCGGGCGGACTTTTCCTTTCCGGCGCTGCCGCGGCGGACACCCGAGGTGTTCCCGTCCACCTGAATTGCACCGGTCCCGGATTCGCGAGCGGACTTTTCCTTTCCGGCCCTGCTTCGGCGGAACCGTGGCGTTCCCGGCCGTGCCCGACTCGCAGCGGTCCCGGCCACATCCCGCAGCACCCCACCCCGTGGTGTCCTCCCTCATACCCGCACCATTTGCACTGGCCAACTCCCCTAAGCTGGTCGAAGGACCCAGCACCGGACGGGACCCCACGGTCGACGAACCCAGCGCCGGACCGGGGCACCCAGCGGTGTCGAAACCGGGACCCCACGCGGTGTCGAGTCTTACGAGACACCTCAAAGGGTTGAGGCCCGTCTCGCCGTTTCGGCCTCGAAAGCGCATGAGCCGAAG